>JBGXYD010000079.1:0-28496 GCA_041815005.1 Leptotrichia sp.
AAAACTGTAAATCCTATAATAACTATAATTAAGAAAAAACTCAAAAATGGAAACACAGCTTTTACAAATGGGGAGGGGATAATATGAAGATAAAGAATAAAATTAAAAGGAAAAATGAAAGTGGAAATAAAAATAGAGGAATTACCCTTATTGAGGTAATCATATACATGTCAATTTCGGCTATGCTGTTTACGGTGGTATCCTTAAGTGTTCAAAGAACTAGACAAAAGCATGAATTTGCTCTTCAGAAAAGAAATATAAGCCTATTTATAAGGAAGATACAACAGTATGCACAGCATAACAAAAAAGAATATATCCTCGATTTTCAGATTTCCAGTGGAAAGGCATATTTTGTAGATGAAACTTCAGGGGGCAGGGATATAATAGATGAAATATCCATATCAAGGAATATATCCTATATGACAAATAATAAGGACAGGAATGCTGACTTTAAGAGACATACGACTGAAGAGGGGAACTTTGAAAAGGGATTTTCCATATATCTCCTTGATAAGAAGGGAGAAAAAATCTACTACAGAATTTCCACTAATACGATAAATGCGGCAAAATACCCCATAATAAGCATATATAGAGCTAAAAAACCCATAAGGATAACAGAAGATTATATGAAATCCCATTTATGGGAGGAGGAACTCTAGATGAAAATAAGAGAGATATTTATAACAATAATCATAATAACGGTGGGAATTCTTTTATTTTTAGGATATATGGATTTTGTGACCTATAAGGGGGAGCTTGCTGGAGAACATTTCCTTTATGTAAAGATGGATGGAAGGACAGGTTCCGTTCAGAAGGTAAATAATAGATATTTGAAAAAATCGGTGTTCATAAAAAATATACATAATCTTCCCTATGGATTCTATACAATAAGATATGATATAAGGGAGGTGCAAGAAAAAAACGGATTTAGAACATTGGAAGGGAAAATGCTAGGATATAGGGGATCTTTGTTGAATGGACTTAGAAAACATATTTCTGATATGTTTGACGAACTTTTTATTACAGAGGATAATTTGCATGCCTTTTCAAAGGCGGCAATACTAGGGGAAAAAGCAGAAGTATCAAGAGATATGAATGATAAATTTAAATATACAGGGCTGGCACACCTTATAGTAATATCAGGAACCCATATAAGCCTTGTGATTATGGGTATAGTAAAGATGTTTGACATGATGAGTTTGAAATATCGTTTTAAATATATTGGAGCCCTTATGGTACTTAGCCTTTACTGTACACTTATAGGAATGTCCCCTGGAGTGATGAGGGCGTATATTATGGGAGCTATGATGCTTCTGGCAAGGATTATGTTTGAGAAAGAAAATGGTAAAAAGTCCCTTATAATATCTCTTGTCATTATCCTTGTGCTAAATCCTTATTCCCTTTTTGATATATCGATGCAGCTATCCTATATGGCAGTTGTTGCCATAATATTTATATATCCGTCGGTGGAATCTGTGGCTGAAGCAAAATTACTGTATAAACTGAAGGAGGGAATCGTAAAAGATTCGATAAAACTTATTATACTGAGTTTTGTCATACAGCTTACAAGTATTCCTCTTTTTATGTACTATTTTAAAAAACTCCCCCTTTTTTCCTTTATTATCAATATTGTGGGAGTTCCTATAGGAACTGTACTGGTGCAGGTGCTTTTTGGAATATTTTTTGTGAATCTGATCGGGTTAAAAATAATGAATATTGTGCTAATTCCCCTTGTGCGAGCAGTATATTATGCCTTTGAAGGATTTGTGTATTTTGGAAATAATATTCCCCTTCTTCAGGTAAATACAGGAGGAAAAATAGATATAATTTCAGTTGCTGTCTATTATATGGCATTAATAACTGTAAAGATGTACATGGATAGTTTATTGATGAAAGATACAGAAAAAATTGCAAATGAGAAAAAAAGAGTCTAAGAAAATAGACTGGAAAGCCAAAGGATATATGACTGGAGATTTTTAATTATTTTTGATATAATTTTCCTATATCTGTATATTCTGTGGAAGATAAATGCAGAAAGGATAAAAGATAATATGAGAATATTAGAAAAAATGATAAAAACATGGAAAAATAAGATAACAGGAAAGAAAGCGGCAGAAGCTGCAAAAAAGATTTTCCTGTTTTGCATGACTGGAATAACAGCATTTTCTATAACAGCTGAAAAGGGAGAGGAGCTTTATAGCTACAACCTCATAAGATCAATCTTTAAACCTAAATCAGATGAATCACAGCCTGTAGGAAAAGATGAAAAAGAAACAGAGGGAAAAATAGACAGCAAGGAGCGTGACAGGCTCGCCGAAAGGGTAGAGAAAAAACTTAGGGAAATATACGAAAATCCCACAAGAGAAGAAGTTGAAAAGCATCTTGTGTGGATAGAGGTTCCAGTATGGCGTCTAAAGGATGGGAAAAAGATACCTGACAAGCATAAGTTACAAGTTTTAGATCTTCTTGCTGATGAAGTAAAGGAAATATTTGAAGAAATCTACAGGGGAAAAGAGAAATTCCCAATAAAGTATTTACATGGATATTCATGGAGAGGAAGTCTTAAGAGCCTTCATAGTACAGGAAGGGCAGTAGATATAAATCCTGAAGAGAATCCGCAGGTGTCATCAGAAGGAAGGGTAATTGTGGGTAAAAAGTGGGAGCCTGGATCAAATCCATACTCCATAACCCCAGAAGGTGATGTGGTAAGGGCTTTTACAAGACGGGGATGGACATGGGGAAAGGACTTTAGGACTAAGGACTACATGCATTTTGGGTTTAAGGAGATGTAAGCGGGTAAGAATAGAGTTTAAGTTAAATTTTAAACAATAAATTTAAATAAGGAGAATTTGTATCATGAAAAAATTAATATTTTTTTGTACACTTATTTTGCTTTTTTCCTGTGGAAAGAAAAAGGAAGCTGACAAGGAAAAGGTAAAGGAAACTAAGCCTCCAGAAGTTAAGGTATCCACATCTACATCTACACAGCTGCAGGAGGAGAAATCGAGTACTCCTGAAGAGGAAATAAGGAAAATGGTAGAGCTATGGAACAGGGCTTCAAGTAATGGAGACTTTGAGACACTGGAAGGCATGTTAGGGGACAGGATAAAATATTACCAGTCCAATGTAACGAAGGAATACTACATAAAGGATCAGAAGAAATTTTTTGAAAGGAACCCTGTATACAGCCAGTCCATAAAGGGAGATATAGAGGTAAGAAAGCTATCTGATACCCAGTATCTTGCAGTATTTATAAAGGAAGTTACTACACAGAAGGAGACGCGGGATTATCCGTCATATCTTGCATTTGAAAAAAGGAATGACAGCTGGAAACTTATACTTGAAAGTGATAAAGTATCTGATGAAAATATTAAAAAGTCAAAAGAGGAAAAAAAAGATATTAATGAAAGCACCTACTATTATGCTCATAATCAGACACTGGTGGGAACCTTTAACATAAAAAAGATATTTGTGGAAGAGGGAGCGGCTGATGAAAAAGGGAAAAATATATATCCATTTTTTCTTTTTCTAAATCCTTCCATACAAGTAGTTCCTGCTACGGCAGAGGATGCTGATAACGAAGTGGAAACAGGGGTAAGAGAAATACAGCTGTCATTAAGTACAGAATGGATTAATTTTTTAAATCAGAAGAAGGCTTATGGGAAAAAGGTGAGAATGACAGGTGAACTTTTCCATGCCCATACGGTCTACCATCATACAGAGGTTTTAATGGTAGTGGATTCTATTGAGATATTGGACTAATTTAGTGAAAAATTTTAATAGAGGATAAATTGTAAAAATAAGAGCTTACGGTCTTTTGAATTTATCTGAAGTAGGGAGATGGGCTACAAGAAAATACAGATACAAAAAGAATCCAGATGTAAAAAAGATCAGAGATAAATAAAGGCTGGACTAGTTCCAGGCTTTTTTGTATAATATATATTATATTAAAAACAGAAATCAGAAGATTTAGGAAAGGAAATATTATGAGGTTGACAAAGGCTTTTTTAAAAACATATAAGGAGGCTCCGAAGGAAGCAGAAGTAATAAGCCATCAGCTTATGTTAAGGGCATCCATGATAAGGCAGCTTACAAGGGGGGTATACAGCTATCTCCCTTTAGGGTACAGGGTGCTAAAGAAAATAGAAAATATTGTAAGGGAAGAGATGGACAGGGCAGGAGCTCAAGAAATACTTATGCCGGTATTGCAGCCGTCCTCTTTATGGGAGGAATCAGGGAGATGGTTTGCATATGGACCTGAACTTATGAGGTTAAAGGACAGAAGCGAAAGGGAATTTTCATTGGGGCCAACTCATGAAGAGGTTGTTACCGATATTGTGAGAAATATGGTAAGTTCTTACAAGGAATTACCCTTTAATTTATACCAGATTCAGACAAAGTTCAGGGATGAAATGAGACCTAGGTTTGGACTTATGAGAGGTAGAGAATTTCTTATGAAAGATGCCTACAGCTTTGGACTGACTGAGGAGGATATGGACAAAGAATATCAGAATATGAAGGCAGCATATGAAAAGATACTGGAAAGATGCGGGTTAAATTACAGATCAGTAGAAGCGGATACAGGTTCAATAGGCGGAGATGCCTCCCACGAGTTTATGGTATTGGCAGAAAGCGGAGAAGATGACATACTTTACAGTGATTCTTCGGATTATGCCGCAAATATTGAAAAGGCTTCAAGTATTATTGAACTTTCGGAAAGTACAGAGGAAAAACTGCAAAAGGAACTTGTGAAAACTCCCAACTGTAAGACTATTGAAGATGTGGCTAATTTTTTAAAGGTTCCCACATCAAAGACAGTAAAGGCACTTTTACTCAAGGAGGTACTGGAGGATGGGAAAAACTATTTCCTTGTACTAGTAAGGGGAGATCTGAACGTGAATACCATAAAGGTAAAGAATCTCGTAGGGGCAGCAACGGAACTGGAAATGATGGATGAGGAAGAAATATTGGGTTTTGGACTTATAAAGGGTTATGTGGGATCCTTTGAAAAAAAGGAAGGATTAAAGGTAATCATAGATGATACAGTGAAATATATGAGGAATTTTGTGGTAGGGGGAAATAAGGATGAACATCACTATATAAATGTAAATCTTGAGGACCTTCATTATGATATTGTGGGAACAATAAGGGAGGCGAGAGAAGGGGACGGATCCCCTGACGGAAAAGGGATACTTAAAATAGCAAGGGGAATAGAAGTAGGTCATATATTCAAGCTGGGAGATAAGTACTCCAGAGCCTTAAATGCTACTATTCTTGATGAAAATGGAAAACAGCAGTTTCTGAAAATGGGATGTTATGGAATAGGGGTGTCAAGACTTATATCGGCTGCCATTGAGCAAAATAATGATGAATTTGGTATAATATGGCCTAAAAATATAGCCCCTTATCTAGTGGATGTCATCATTGCAAATACGAAGGATGAGGTGCAGACAGCCTTGGCTGAAAGGATTTATGATGAGCTATGGGCAGAAGGGATAGAGGCGGTTCTGGATGATAGAAATGAAAGGGCTGGTTTTAAATTTAAAGATGCGGATTTAATAGGGTTTCCATTAAAAATAGTAGTTGGAAAGGGTGCTTTCGACGGAATTGTGGAGATAAAGGAAAGAAGGACTGGAGAAAGTACCGAAGTTAAGATAGAGGATATACACAAGTATATAAGAAGATTTATGGATGGGAAATAGTAAATTTATAAAAGTTCCAATATACGTGGTAAATTGGACAGGTGTAAATAAAAAATAGGAGAATGCCAATGACAGACATAAAAAAAGAAAATATAAAAAATATAATATTTGATTTGGGAAGAGTACTTATAAACTTTCAGCCTTTGGAATATATAGAGGCTGAAATTCCGGCGGAAAAGATGGAAGCCTTCAATAGCGAAGTGTTTGAAAGTCCTGAATGGCTTATGCTGGACAGGGGAACACTTTCTTATGAGGAAGCGAAAAAAATCTTTAAGGAGAGAATTCCTGAAGCGAAAGAGGAGATAGACAGGCTTTTTGATGGCGGAATTTACGATATGTTAAAACCTATTGAGGAAAATACTGTACTTCTTCCAAAACTGAAGGGAAAATACAGGCTCTACATATTATCAAACTTTCATAAGAATTCCTATGAGGAATTAAGGAGAAGATATAATTTCTTTGGAAACTTTGATGGAGACGTGGTATCCTGCTATTACCAACTATTAAAGCCTGAAAGGAAAATTTATGAAACTATTTTGGAAAAATATGGGCTTATACCCGAGGAAACAGTCTTTATTGATGACACAAAGGTCAATATAGAGGCTGCTGAAAAACTGGGAATTAAGGGAATGTATCTCCCTGATTATACAAAACTTAAGGAAAAACTGGAGGTTCTTTTTTAAAGATGAGAAAAATATTTATAATGATGATGATAATAATGGCTAACTTAGTATACGCTACATCCCAGAAGGAGATAATAATTCCGGAGATGTTAAAACCGGGGGACACAATAGGACTTATAGCTCCTGCAAACTATACGGGTGATTCTGTTGAGGCAGAGATAGAATATCTTTTAAATAAGGGATTTAAAGTTACATACGGAAGATCCTTTAATTCCAGATGGTATGGTTTTGGTGGAAATGACTCCATAAGGGCAAGAGATATAAATGAAATGTTTGCAGATAAGAATATTGATGCCATATTTGCCGTAAGGGGAGGTTATGGGGGAATAAGGATTGTAGATAAGCTGGATTATGAGACAATAAGAAAAAATCCTAAAATTTTTTCAGGATACAGTGATATAACGACACTTCTTATTGCCATAAATGAAAAAACAGGCCTTGTAACTTATCATGGGCCTATGAGTTCAAACTTTAAGGATATTCCTGAAGTGACGGAAAAATCCTTTGATAAAACCTTTATGAATAAAGATTCCTTTAATCTATTGGAATTTGATGACAGCTATACTATAATGAAGGCTGGACGTGGGAAAGGGGTCATAACTGGAGGAAATCTCTCCCTTGTAGTAGCTTCGTTGGGAACACCTTACGAAATAAATACAGATGGGAAAATACTTTTCATAGAGGAAGTGAATGAGGCCAGCTACAGGGTGGATAGAATGTTAAAGCAGCTGGAACTGGCAGGAAAATTTAAAAATCTGGAAGGGTTAATATTAGGAGACTTCAGAAATGCAAAGCAGCAGGATCCGACAGATATGACCTTTGATGAAGTTATAAGAGATAATTTCGGAAAACTTAACATACCTATAATAAGAGATTTTAAGTCAGGACATGTACGTCCGTTTATAACAGTTCCCATTGGCTCAAAAGCGAGTATAGATACCTACAAGCGGGAAATATTAATTGAAAAGCCAGTAAAATAAAAGATTTTCAGTGTTGAGTCAGTCTGAATGATGGCTTATAATACGATTTTCTGAAATTACAATATCCGGCTTTATATCATGAGTCTCTGCATATATTTTTTTAATAATCTGGAAATCATAACATATGGCAGCAGTAAGGGGAGGTTTGCTTCCCCTTTTTTTATGTCTTTTCTTTAGATTGTACAGAAATTTGTCATAATACCCTCCACCAAATCCTATTCTGTTCTTGTTTGTATCAAAGGCTATTCCAGGCATTACAATTAAATCCAGTATAATTTCATCAATGTAATCTTCAGAAAGAGATTCATAGTATCCAAATTTATGGAGAATAAGTTCCTCTTCATTATATTTATTTATTTTCATATTGCTTTTTTTGAGGACTTTCGGAATATAAAAATTTTTATTTTTATATATATTTAGTAATTTTGTTGCTTTAACTTCATTATTCATATCCATAAAAATCATAATATTATTATAACCTTTTTTATCTATTATCTTGCAAAGTTTTTCTATAATGACAGCACTTTTTTCTTCTGCAACATCTTTATCCAGAAGATCTCTTTCCGACAGAATTTTATTTCTTATATCATTTTTTTGGCTTACTATGTCTTTTAAGTTCATAAAATACTCCATATAAAATTTTTAGTCTAAATGATCCCATTATTTCCAATTTTTAAAAATAGCAAATATCCATAAGAATATCTGCCAATCTTAATGCTTTTATAATCTTTTAAATTCTTAATTACTAAGAATCTATTTCTTACTCTGAATTTTTTGAAGGATAGTTTTTATAACTTCTCCGATATCCTTTACATTACTAAGCTCCTCTTCCTTTATCCATTTGGAAACATCTGCATTTGCATATCCTAGACTTTCCAGAGCCAGTTTTATATCTTCCTTCATAAGGAGAATCCTAGTATTGGAAGTATCTGAGATTATAGGCTTTCCGTTGGAAATATCCGTATTTTCGCTCTGTATTTCCAGTATGTCAAGTTTTTTTACCTTGTCTTTTAAGTCAAGGATTATTTTTTGTGCCTTCTTTTCCCCCAGACCAGGGACTTTGGTAAATAGTCTTACATTATTTTCCATAACGATACTGATAACTTCCCTGACATTATATGTGGATAGTATCGCAAGAGTAAGTTTAGGTCCCACTCCACTGGTTTTTATGAGGGCTCTGAACAGCTCCCTTTCATTTTCAGATTTAAAACCATAAAAGGAAATATCGTCTTCCTTTACATTGGTATGGATATAGAGTTTTTCATCATTCCCAACTTCCCCCAACGCTTCAAAGGTTTTCAATGATATGTATATCTTATATGCCAGCCCATTTATATCTATTGCCACGTAGTCTATTTTTTTAATTGTAAGTTCTCCAAAAATATATTCAAACATTTTTTTACAGGCCATAATGAAATAGCCATCCCTCCATTATATTATTTTTATCATGTTTTTGTCCTGATTTTACCAGATATTAGCTTATAATCTGACAAGTTCCACATGTTGGATGTCCTCGCCCAGGAAAACCTTTCCTGCATTTTTAAATTTCTCCTCATTACTTGTAACATAGTATCTAGTTTTTTCTCCGTTTAAGCCATCATTTTTTAGTAATTCTTTCTTTTTGAGAAGCTCTTTTAATTCTAGGGCAGTTTCTTTTGCGGGATCTATAATTTTCCAGTCAGGGTAAATAGTGCTAATACTTTTTTTCAGTAGAGGGTAATGGGTGCATCCCAATATGAGGGTGTCCAGCTTTCCTTTATACTCATCTAAATATAGATGAAGAGCTGAATTTACCTCCTTGCCCTCTGTCATCCCAGCTTCAACTAGCTGGACAAATAGCGGACATGCCTTTGAATGGACTTCCTTTGTATTATCCAGTTTCTTTATTTCTTTTTCATACTTGCCGGAACTGATGGTAGCTGTTGTAGCAATTACCCCTATTTTATTGCTTTCAGTGGTGTTCAAGGCTGTCCTGACGCCAGCTTTTATAACTCCTATTATAGGAATTTTAAATGTGGTTTTCAGTTCTCCCAGAGCAAGTGCCGATACCGTATTGCATGCAGCAACTATTGCATCTACCTTTTGTTCCAGCAGAAATTTTGTAATTTTTTTTGAATATCTTATAATAAATTCCTTTTTCCTGTCACCGTAAGGTACCCTTGCTGTGTCCCCAAAGTAAAATATTTTTTCATCTGGAAGTATTTTCCTAATCTCCTTTAGGACAGTTAGCCCTCCAACTCCCGAATCAAAAATACCAATAGACATCTTCTTTTTCTCCTTCCCCATAATATTAGCTGTTTGTAGATAACCGCATAATATACTTAAAGATCATTAAGAACATTTATCATCTTTAAAAATCATATTAAGTCATTGTATTGCGGACAAGTTCTTGGGAAATGCATGTTATCTCATAACCAGCAGTCCGACAAATTCGTTAATTCCATCATCAGCGGAATATTGTCCCACCACTTTTCCTTTATCTTTTCCGGAAATATTTTTATTTAAGGTGATTTTGTAGTTTATCTTTCTGTTTCCTGCCTGCCCTTTGATTATAATATCCTCTGCAGGATAAAGGCTATATTTTTCATTTTCTATCTTTATGGTTTTAACAACTTTACTGCTGTCAATTACTTTTTTACTTTTGTTACTGTCGGCCTCCTCTTTATTTGAAGGGGATAACTTTGAAGTTATCCCTGTCCATAGAGTTTTTAAAGGATTTTCCTTTTTGATATTTGTTGAAGAGCTTGAAGAAGAGGATGAAGTTTTTCCCTTGCTTCCTCCATTTAAGAAATAGTTGTCTATTTCTCGTGCACCTATCGCATTTCTATTTTTAGCTTTATTTGATCCAAGTATGACTACAATGACCCTCTCATTCTTTCTTTGAGCTGTCAATATAATATTTGAACCTGCTGCCTTGTGGTATCCAGTTTTAAGACCGTCTACCCCTCCTACTTTACCTAATAAAGTATTTGTTGAAGTAACTTTTATTTCTCCACCATCGATATAGTCAATAGAGCTTCTTGAAATATCCAAATACTCCTTGTATTCTACAGTTTTGAGAGCCAACTGATAGAGATCCTTTGCATTTCCCTGATCCATACAGCTTCCTGTATAAGATGGCGGCAATCCATGTGGAGAGCAGAATCTTAATGAATTTAGCTCCCATTTCTTAGCTTTGTTATTCATTTCCCGTATAAATCTTTCTACATCTCCATCAGACACGTATTCTGCCAAAGCATAGGCGGCATTATTTGAGGATTTTATGATGGTAGCCTTTAATAAATCCCGTACTGTGTACTGTCTTCCTGCTACAAGCTTTATTCCGTAAGGGACAGAAGCTGCCTTTGAAGACACCGTAACTTTATCCTCCATTCTAATTTCCCTATTTCTTATTTTTTCCATTGTGATAATGGAAGTCATTATTTTGGTCACTGAAGCCAGAGGACGTACGGTATTTATATTATCTTCCTTAATTATGTTTCCTTTGGTATCTCCTACAAGAAGAGCCTTGTAGTCATAATAATTTTCACCTGCTGAAAATGAAAATACTGAAATCATAAGAAAATTAAGAACAAAAATAATTTTCTTCATATTTTTTTTACTTACCATTTTTTAGTCTTACCTGCCTTTTAAATTTATTTTATCATTTAGAAATATTATCATATTTCTATTAGTTTTTCATTTGTAGAAATAACTTAGAATGATCTCAAACTAAAAAAAAAGATATAGAAAAGTAGTTTCTAATATTAATTTAGTATACTAAGCTTGACCAATAGAAAAAGTGAAAACTTTTTTCTTCATAAACTCCTTTTAAGAAACGGGTATCTTCAGCCCGTTTCTTTTTTTGTTCATAATACCTTATAAACCTTGAAAATATTACTCTTAAAGTTAATTACTTCTTTTTTATTTTTCCTTCATTTTTTGAAAAAATCTATAAAAATAACATCAAAATACATTATTTTAAATTGCGGTTGCCCCATCGTACCCCCATAAATTCAATATATTGTATCTATATAACTTCAATATTTTGAAATCATTTTCAATAACATATGTTAGGAAAAAATTTCCTTCATTCATAAATAACAAAAAATGACTGTAATTTTCTGTACAGTCAAATTTTAGTTTATTTTTTCAATTTGTCCTATAGCTTCCTTTAAAGTTTCTATGTCGTTCTGTATGTAATGTTTTTCTGTTGTCTTGAAGCTTGTATGTCCCATAAGGTCAGTTATTACACTCTCTGAAGCTCCCAGCTTTGATAATATGGTTGCAAATGTTCTCCTTGTATCGTGGGGCCTATGGCTCATTCCTAGTGCTTCCATGACATCATAAAACTTTTCTCTTAAATAATTTTTTCTTAAAGGTTTGTTCTCTTCTCCCCTCTTTTTTATAACCCAGTTTCTATTATCAATCAGATAATCTGTATTGCTGTCGCTATATCTTTTCTGTATCAGTTCCATTATATCCTTATGGATAGGGATTATTTTATGTTTCCCTTTTTCGGTCTTGTTTCCCCCTCTGATTATTCCATTGATAAAATCTACATTTTCCTTTTTTATTCTTACTATTTCCTCAATTCTGTAGCCTGTATGTATCATTATCAATATAACATCAACCCAGTCAAAATTATTTATATTATCCCATAATTTTTTTATTTCAATATTAGTAAATATACCAGTCCTATTTTCCTTTTCAGATTCTTTCATAATGTCAATGTTCTTAGCCCTGTTTATGGTTATATATTCCATCTTTATGGCGAAGTTATATATTGCTGTCAGAAATCTTTTTGTCTGCTTCATAGTTCCTATTGAAGCCTTTTTTCCATCAGCCTTATTAAGTGTATCTATTAAATACTGAAGCTGTGGAGTTGTTATATCCTTAAATAAGATGTTATGAAGTTCCTTACACCTTTTGAATGTATGTCTGTAACCTTTCAATGTTTCTTCTGCTACACGATCCTTTTTCATTTTGTAAAATACTTCATAAAGGTCTTTAAATGTCATCATGGATATTTCAAGGTCATAGGGGCTTATAAGATATTCTTCCAATGTCTTATGAGCCTCTTTTAAAGTCGAAAAATAGCCTAAACTTATTCTTTCTCTTTTTCCGTCCTTATATTTAGTCAGCCTGACCCTGTAGGGCTTTCTTAAGTTCCCTTTTACTTTTTCAATGCTTCCTTTTCCGTTAGCCCTTTTCATGTTTATCACTTCCATTTTTAACTTGGATATGATAAAATAAATTTGTGAGTGAGAGGGCTTTTTTAAGGCCCCTCTTTTATTTTACCATTATATTTTTTATTATCATTTTATACCGCCTTTTGAAAAAATATTTCTATTATCTCATTATCTGACAGTTTTAACGCTTCTTTCAGTTTTATCATTTCTTCATGGTTAAATAAATGTTTTCCATTAATTTTATAATTCATTGATGTTAATCCTATTCCTATCTTTTTAGCCAACTTCTGATATGTAAATCCTTGTTCCCTTATCTTGCCTTTTAATTTGTTCTTATTCATTCGACTTGTTCCCCTTCCATGTCTTCCAGTAAATATTCCTTCGCCTGTTTTATACACTCTGTTTCAATAGCCCTATAAATTTTATCCTGTAATTCCATATTTTCTGTTACCATGTCAGCCAGTGTGCTTTCAAATGCTATGTTCTCGTATTCCTCAGCGTCATAAAATTCATAGCTTTTCACTTCCCTCATTGACTTTTTAAGTTCGTATATAACTTTCCCTAATATGCTTGTTATCAGTGTGTAATATAAATAATTATCTTTTGTATCAAATTTTTTGTACTTGTGTATATACTCCTGTGGTTGTCTTATCTGGTCTATTTTTGATATTTCTTTGTAGTTCGGTCTATATTTCCCCTTCTTTTTTCCTTCCATATGTTTCCTTTCCTAGTTCTAACTATTTTCTAATAAGTTGATATTATTTTTCCATTTTTCGCCAATTGTTAATGGTTGCAATCTTTATATAACCTCTGTATTATCAAAGGCTTGAAGCCTTAAATGGTTACTTTGTTTGGTTGCATTTTGGTTCGTTTTTTTTGGTTATTTTTTTGATAATATACCGCCATATGAATATAAACGCTTTTTATTCCTTATGGCTCTGATTATCCCTTTCAGTTCTTCCTGTCCTATTTCCGTATATCTTTTCTTTTGGCTCACTGTTAAGTAACTCATTACCTTGTCTATATCCCGCACGCTCTGAATATCCATAAACAAATCATGGCTTTTTTTATGCTTATTCCACTGTTTTTTTATCTTTTCCTTATCCGTATTCAGCTTCATATACTTCCTGTAACCGCCCTTTAATACAAGGATTACATGTAAATGGGGCAAATAAGTTGACTTCTCATTGATATACGTTATCTCTACAGCCTTTATATAACCCGTTACAGTCCTTTTAAACAGCTCCAGCCTCATTAATGATATAAATGCCCTGTTATTATCCTCTATTTCATGTTTCAACTTGTCCTCTGTCACATTGTTTCCGTTCAATGTCATTAATAAGTAGTTCTTTTCTTTGATTTCTTGAAGCTTTTTTCTTATTTTCTCCCTTTCCCTTTTCTTCAGCTTGTCACTACATACAGGACAATATCGGCTTTTACAGTCAAATTTCTTCCTTATTTCTCCTGCTTGTTTCATTATTTCGTCATTTATACACATCAATATACGTTTATACTGGTTTTTCGGTATTTCTGATTCAATATTTTCTGCTATTTTTATCATTTTTTCAGTGACAATCTCCATCACCTCACTGTTATTTTTCATTTTTGTTCTTTTTTCAACTCTTTTTATCTCTGATTATTGTTTTTACTAGATGTACCCCTATTTTTTGATTTTCCGTGTACCCTCTTTTTTTTATCCTATGCCTTATTATTCAATGCTTTGTGGTTGTTCTTGTGATGTCAAATTAATAGTTTTTTTTTGCGTCTTAAAATGCGAAATTAACACCTATATTGATATATATAGTAGGGAACACGAAAATCTGTACCTTTTTTCATGTCAATATTTTGTAGTCTGAAAATACAATATTTTGACATAAGTTTCTTATGATAGATGTTATTTATTTTTTATTTCCTAAAAACTAATAACTGTCAAAAATTTCTAATACAGTTTTTAATACTCCAGTTCCGTTCTTATTTGGATATTTTTCGATTATTTCGATTATATTATCAGCATTTTTTTTATTATTTCCGTCATTATAGTTTCTATGATTCAATATTTTTTCTTTCAATTCTTTGGTTTATTCCTGCAATTTTGTCATTTTTCCCTTCCTTTCAAAATTAGGTTATGACTTTATATTTCATTTCAATTCTGACACGAAAAACTATTGATTTTCTCGTGGGTCTTTTACTTTGTTTTCATTTTAGGTATAAAAGTATGGCTAAAAAAAATCAGTTAAAAAAAGTGGCTCTTATCAATACTTTTTTGATATGTTCATTTTTTAGTAGGCAACTTCTATATTTTCCTTCAAGTTTATTTTCCTTGTCTTACTTTCAGTACCCATTCTAAAAGGATGTAAAGGGCAATTAATAGCACTGCAACGCCTTACTTCCACACTATCCCAACAACAACAATCTAAACATTTTTCACGTACCGCCTTCGCTCTGCTTATATTCTTTTTTTCCATTTTCTAACACCTCTTTTTTAGTTTTTTATCAATGACTGGGCGAATTACCTACCCATTTTTATTGCAACATCAAATTATTATTGTTCTTCTGTTCCTGTATAAAAAGCTTCCGCATTCCCCTATAAACTTCGTCCACTTTATCCTTAACATTCTGATAAATCATTATAAATGGAATTCTTAAAGCTATATTGTTATTTATTTCCATATTTACAACACTTTCAAGCTTATCTAGTATTATAAGCTCGCTTTGTGTCATTTCTTCCCTTCTCGGCTTGTTTTTAGGGTTATACCCCATTACCGAATAAATCAGGTTGGTATAATGCCTGTAATACTTCCACTGGTTGCGTGGCTCAACCTTTCCATAAATCATAAGCCCCTTTATACTATCTGTTTCAAGCTTCCTTGTTATCTTACCAAGCAGTCGGGCCTCATTTCTTTTCTGCTCCTGTAGTTTTATTATTGCACTTTCCAGCTTGTCTATATACTCAATTACCGCTTGTCTTACGGTCGGGCTTTCCCTTAGTAATACTCTTTTACCCTGTGAAAAAGTCAGTATATATAAATCCTGTTCCCTTCCTCTGCTATCCTTTTGTTTAATGTGGGAAATATTTCCCGCATTAAAATCTTTTTCCAGTTCTTTTCTTATGATTTTTTTCAAGTCATTATGTCCTAACTTTTTTTTCCCTTCTTGCTTCCTGAATATATTTATCTGTTCCAGTAGTTCAAGGCTTGTAACAATTTCTTTATTTGCTAGTGCTTTCATATCCTTACCACTCCAGTTTTCCTAAAAATCTTTCAGTTTCTTTTCCATAATTAAAAAATGTTTCCTCTAAATCTGATATTATCTCTGTCAGCATATCACTCACTTTATAATCTTTTTCCAGTAGTGAAAATATACGGTCTAATTTCTCTTTATGTTTCTGATTAAAAGCATGTCCGAATGCACTCAATAAGTTCTCCTCTATTGTTTCAACCGTTTCTTTTTGCAATGACGAAATATTTCGTTGTTGTATTTCTTCCAAATAACTCACTCCTAACTTAAAAATAGTTCAGCTGTTTTTTACTCCCGATTATTTTGTCGGCAGTAAATTCACTTTGCATTTTTTTAATACAGGAAATTTTTCCTGCATTAGAATCTTTCTTGTATTTTTTTGCAATAAACGAAATTTTTCGTTCATTAATTTTTTTCTGATTTCTCCAGTTCCAGATATACAAATCTGATTTTAATTATAAAGACCACATACATGACTACCAGTAATATTTTCGTTACTAGATAGTCATATAATGGGCTGTTGTTCAATATTAATGATATTATGAACAGGAACAGATATAATAAGCTCGTCTCATACTTTTTCATTTTCTATCACTCGCTTTCTTTCCACCTGGATAGATTCTTATGTCTACCTTTTCGGGTTTTCCGTTGATATAGACCGTTACATTTTTAAGTATTTTTGTCATATTCCCCCCTTAAAAGTCCCTGATTTCGTTTCTATCTATTCCGTTATCAGTTGCAAACTTCTTATATTCCTCATAACTTTCAAAAAATCTCAAGTGTATGTTTCCTTTGCTGTCCTCAAACTGCAGCCCATATTCTCCAGCATTTCTGTTTGAAGCTCCACTCTTTATAATCCTTGTTATTTTCCCCTCAATCTTAAGGTTTTCTTTTCCCATTGGTTTTCTTCCTTTTACTTTCATTTCTATCCTCTCCTAACTTAAAAATATTTCTACAACTTCACTATCTGTTAAATGCAAATAGTCCTTAATTCTTTTGATGTCATTAACATTAAATCTCAAAACGCCTTGAAATTTTTTGTTTACTGATACCTCGGATAACCCGAGAAATTTTGCCAAGTCTCTTTGAGTTCTTCCGTGAAGTACCATTTTAGAGTTTAATAAATTCTTTTGTATCATTTTTTTCACACTCCTTTTTATAACAATCATTGTTTGTTAATTTATACCATATCAATCATTGATTGTCAATATATTTTTTTTGTTTTTTATAAATTCTGTGTTATAATTTATAAACTAATACAATTAAAATGGTGGTATATATGAAGTATAGAAAAAATTTTAGTGAAAAACTTAAGGAATTAAGAAAAGCAAGAGGTATGACTCAAAGAGAAGTTGCCGAAAAAATAGATGTTTCAATTTCAATGTATTCAAAATATGAACAAGGACTTAATTACCCAAGTGAAGTTACTTTATTAAGTCTAACTAATTTTTTTAATGTTTCTATAAATGAGTTCATTTTTAAAGATAGTAGCACTGATACAAAGCTTATAAATGCTAGTTTGTCAAATATAATAAAAGAATTTAAAAACGAAGAAAATGACAAAGAAATAGAACAATTAAACAACTTGAAATTGCTAGATTTTTTAGAGGAATATTTTAATTTTGAAATAGAATATAGATACAATAGTTTTGTTTTAATCTATGAAAATAGAAAAATTGAATTTTTAAACAAAGAAATGAGTAAATTTATAAAATTATTAGAAAAAGATATTATTTTTAATATTGAAAAATATTTTTATTTACTCGGGATTGAAGAAACATCGGCTGATGAAGAGGATTCCGAATAAATCAACATCCTTATCTGCTACGATAAAAGTTCGTATCAGGTTGAAACTTCGGCTGGTTAACTTAAAAGGAGGTAACATCCTGTTATATCCTATGATGTCATTCTAACGGACGTCATTAATTTAGGATTACTTTACTCAGCTCAAAAATCAGCTCAGTGAAATTTTTCCACTCAGTTCTAAAGGTCATTGCTTTAACCCCCAATGATTTTTGGGCGTTGCCTCATGCTGAAGGTTCGGAATAATATTCCGTGGGTGCCTGATTTGTTAACTCCCTAACCATTTGTTAGGGGGGTAGTTAAAAGCTACACCCTTTCTATGTTAGGTTTTCTCAAGTAGTAAAATCCTGAATCATTTTAAGGGATTCAGAAAATACATTAACCTAAAACTTTAGGTGAAGCTCTAAAGTGAAACCGCTAAAAGCAATATAAAATAAATGTTAGTAAATATTAGTATTTTTTCCTACTTTTTCCCACATTTTCCGACCAGTTAACTTTATATCGGTCAGTCTTCGCAGAAAAAGTTTTTATAAACTTTCTTCAGATTAGCCTGGTACAAAAATGTGCTCGGTCGGAATTGTCTAATTTTAGGTTAGAATGCTTAAGGTGGTCGGTATAATTTTATAAATGGGCAATATTTTTTGCTCATTTCATTTTGACAGGTAAGGGAAAAATACCCCCGACCTAATCGGAAAATATTTCCGACCTGAACGTAAATTTTTCGTTCAGAAACAAATATTTTTTGTACCAGCTATAAAATACCCAAGCCAAAAATGGATTGGGCATAAATAAACTCCAGTCTATTTATTTTTGTACTAATTTATTTAAAAATAGATTTGCATAAAATACAATATTTTGATATAATGAAATTACCTTAAGGGAGACCCCAAAAGGGTAAAAACTAAGTTTATAAATAAAAAAGGTGGCAAATTAGGCTGGAATAATCCAGTCTTTTTTGTTATAATATTTTTTGAACGGGTTCACCGCCCGTATTTATAAACTTAGGAGGTGTACTATGCGTATACTGTTTTTTGTTTTGGTAGCTTTCCTACTGATTCAAAGAATTCTGTACTAATTAGTACCCTCATACCCTTAGGGGTGTTTTATAGGCTTTTATCGGGCCTATTTTTTTATTATCCTGGATAACTTGTTTTTATCCGTCCACATTTTTGTGTTAGGCTTACATGATGATAAAATTACATCTTATTTCAATTCTGAAGCTCATAATTGCCCCAAATTTTGATTTATTTTCGTTTTTGGTATAAATTCCTTGTCTGATTATTTTAAATTAATTCTAGGGGTATTTAAAAGCGTTTTTTTAATTTATTCACTCGTAATAATATTACTAGTCCGATTTTTATTTCTGATATAATTAAATTAATCATTGTATTTACTGGCTTCTGATAATGTTTAATCTGAAAAAACGGAACGGACATGAAATTTAAAAAAAATCATATCCGGATGTTTTCCGGGAATCGCCAGACCCTCAAGCTTCAAAAATTCTCTCAAAGTACCTTTTTAAAAATTGTATGAATATATCTTACTTCAGGTTATATATCAATCATAGGATAATATCCCTGATATACTTACATAATCCTATCTAATTTTAATTTTTTTTCACTCTTGATATGTTTTACCGTCTGCTTTATTCAAATTGATTATAGAGTATTCTATGGGGTATTTTTAATATAGTCGTGATATACCAGCTGAAGCATTTCTTTTTCTCCAGTAGTAGAAAATATCACTAATTAGGGATAATAACCGCTACTGAAAAATTAGGCTTGAATTATTTCTCTATTTTATTTTTTCTTATAATCTGATACAATATTTATACTTCTTTTGTTAAAGTATAATACTTATACTTTTTCAAAACTTCTTTTTTTCATAGAGGACTGCTGAAAAATTAGCCGTCCTTTTTTTGTACGTTCTCCCCTGGGGCGAAGGTATAAGCTTAATATCCCAAGGAAAAATTTCCTTCGGCTCATTATAATTTTGATTAATATAAATCCAGTTTAGAAATTCTTTCTTATCTATCCAAAATGATTACATAAATGGGGTAAATTTTATTTCTTTTCAATTTTTGGTATAAAAGCATAACTAAAAGAAATAAATCGAAATTTAGGGCATTTAAAAGCGTATTTTGAAAAAGTGCTATATTTATATGTGGTTTTGACTAAATAAATATATTTCTTTTTGCTTCAGTCAGACTATGAAAAAGCTTCATAATTGTTATGTTCCTCTGCTTTCAGTTTATTATAACGCTGTCACTTTGTCACTGTCATTTTTTGTTGCAACGTTACACTATATTGTTACTTCAATGTTACATTGTAACAATCATATAATCTTTTTAGGGTGTCCACCAAAATGACTTCCTTTTATCATGTTTTTAACTTCTGAATCATAGGCCCGATTTTTATTAAAACTAACAAAAAAAGATATAATTTTCTATTTTTTTAAAGTACTGATTTTACTGGATTCTTCTTCGGTTGCCCCATCGTACCCCTATTGATAAATTTTAGACATTGATTTTATTGGCTTTCAGACAGTTAAGTACTTTCTTCTTCATAAACTCCTTTTAACAGATGGGTATCTTCAACCCATCTGTTTTTTTGCCTGTATTTTTAGGATATTCAAGCCTTTGAAGTGGTTTTGTGATGTTCAATAAAATTGGAAATAAATCATATAAATTTGAATAAAATCATGTCTACATGTATCATAAATGTATCAAAAAATAAATGTAAAAACACAGGTTTTACCCTGTGCCTAATTAAGTTTATCTATTTCATTTCTCAGTCTTTCTATATCCTTTTGAATATATATTTTTTCCGTTGTATCAAAGAATTTATGACCTATTATTGTTTTTATTGCGGTAGGGTCATCACTTACATCACTCATCATTGTAGCAAATGTATATCTGGTGTCATGTGGTTTATGATTCATTCCCAGTTTTTCCATTATTCTATAAAACTTCTTTTCCAGATAGTTATTATATGATATTTTTCCTGTTCCATATGCATTGGTAATAAGATAGTCAGTAGGATTTTTCATGAGGTCAGTTATGAGGGGCAATATTTTCGGATGTATAGGTATAACTCTGTTCTTTCCTGCTTCTGTCTTACTTCCTCCTGTCAGTGTGCAGTTAATAAGATCTACATTATTCTTTTTCAGATTAAGCAGTTCTCCCACCCTCATTCCTGTGTATATCAGTATAAGTATTGTATTTACATATTCCATTTCATTAATGTTTGCCCAAAGTATGGCAATTTCTTCGGCGGTGAATATGCTACGTTTAATTACCTTCTTATATTTCCCTGTCTTTATAAATTCTGAATAGTCCTTGCTTATTATATCCAGTTCCATTACATATTTGAAAAGCTGTTTTATAAGTGACTTTGTATTGTTCACTGTTCCTGAAGATACATCACTGAGGCCCTGGAAAAATGTCTGAAGCTCATATGTTTTTATATCAGCAAATTTCATGAAATGGAGTGGCTGGCACCTTTTAAATGAGTATATGTAGCCTTTATATGTTTTTTCATCTACTGATGTTTTTTTCATTTCGATAAATTTTTCAAACATTTCATGAAATGTGATGTTTCCACTGTTTATATCATAGGGATTGGCATTATATTCAGCAAGGGTCTTCATGGCTTCTGATTCAGTAGCAAAATATCCGATACATTTCATTATCTGTTTTACCTTCCCGGTTTCATGGTTAAGCTCCCAGCCGGCAGTAATTCTCACAAGCCATGGCTTTCTTCTTTTCCCCGACTGCTTAGATATGCTTCCATAACCATTGGGAAATCTTACCCTTCTTCTTTTTCCCATATTATACCACTTCCTTTAACTCAGTTGATGTGATATAATCAGTTTGCGTTGTGTGACTATATCACATTTAAGGGCAGAGCTTTTATTGGACTGCCCTTTTTATGTTTATATTACGCTGTTTTCCAGCAAATCTATTTTAATTCCCCAAGCTATACTGAAATTGGTATCCTGTAATATGTGGGAAAATAGAAGGTCATCCTTAAATTTTTTGATTTCATCAATTCCTCTTATGCCCTTTCTTTTTTCCTGTATAGGCTCAAATATTTTAAAATGTTCATAGACTTTCACGCCTTCAGGAATAATATTCATTTCAACTATTTTTCTTTCAATCATTCCCATCAGTATGATATTGTCCTTTATTTCATCAAGTATCGCATTCAGTTCAAATTCGGAAAAACTTCCGATATTATCAATGGTTTTACATATTTCATTGAATACGGATAATTCCTCTTTTGTTGTGGTATTTTTATTTCCTGTCCATATATCAGAGATGTACATGTCTATAATATCTTTTTTTCTTCCTTCATATTCATCAGCAAGGTTTGAATATTCAACCTGCTTTTCAAATTTAAAATTTGCCAGTACACCATCCTTGTATAATTTTTGAGCATTTTCAATTTCCTTCAATTTTTCTATTCTGCTATTTTCAAGATTATCCCCAAGTTTTTTTAATTCTTCTACCAAATTCATTTTCTATCATCTCCTATTTTTTTATGTTAAGTTTTGTTAGGTTTTCTCAAGTTTTCTCAAGTTTTTACCAACTTTTGCCAAGCTGTATAAATGTTAGTAATTGTTAGCATTGCCTTGGTATTTCTTAGCATTTTAAGGCCCGTTTATCATATATATCATGTCATTATCTCCTTCTTTCAATATAAAACCCTGCGGGATTTTCCGCAACCCCTTCTCCCCCTTTCAATCTGCTTTCCACGTATTCTCCCATAACTGAATACATCCGATATTACCATTATATTTTCATAGAGTACCTGTTCCTTGCCTTTAAATATTTTCAATAAAATATCCCTTTCATTACCTGTAGGTATTTTCTGATTTTTCAGTATTATCTCCATATTATCCTCTGTCATCTTTGCCATACATTTTCCTCATTTCTCCATATTTTAACTGTTTACTTTATCCCATAGTTGTGTTATAATTTGAATAACAGAACCAGGCAGTAAACCCTTGTAGCATTCTTCAAATTTGAAGGGTGCTTTTTTTTAGTAATCCCAAAATGTTTCAATGAAACATAACTCCTCATATACCAGTCTGGCCAGTTCATTTCCCAGACTGTCTATTTCACGCATGATCTTCTCCTTCAGGTCTTCCAGTTTCTCTATGCTGCTCCTGTATCTACGTTTTCCTCCCTGAACCCTTTCGTTGCCATAGCTTATGCTGGTCATGTTGAGCTTTCTTATTTCTCCATTTTCTATTTTCCTAAGTATTTCCTTCTTTTCACTGATTGTTTTACTTAACTTCCTTATCTCCTTGCAGTTGTCAATTATTTCGGTTTCCTCCATGATGATATCATTAATCTTCTCCGCTATGGCTTCAGCAATTTTTCTGATTTCCTTATCCATTCCCATAACTCCTGTAAATTATAATCAGACCAGGGCAGTATCATTTCCATTAATTGATGTTTCCAGTTTCTTCCGGGTGGTCTATCAGAAAAAACATATCAAACTGTGGCCTCTTGGCACCCCTTATCTCACTTTCAGGTATATATCCCACATCTATCATTATTTTCCGTCCGGGATAACGTTCCTGCATCTTCTTAAATTCCGCCTCCATTTCCCTGAAGAAGTCCGACAGGTCCCCCGTGACTACTTTCGCTTTCCCTATTGCAATTTTTCCTTTAAGTTTTCTCATATCTCTTTCATTTTATTTGGCAGGTTTTTGCTGGTTAGTTCCCTACAACCTACTACTTCATAATTTTAGGATGTATCTTATCCAAAATATTAGTATTATTAGATTAATTGATATTCTATACAACATACAACATATAAGTAATTTCTTATATATATACATTATGTTATATATAAAAGTATATATTATATACTTAGATTTAAAATAATATGTATGGTTGTATGGTAATACACTATAAGACTTTATTTATAATATTTTGGTTTACGATACAACCTATTTTATTTTTATGTTATGAGGTTGTATGTTGTATGGAGTATATTTTCTTACCATTTTCCTCAATTCTCTATCCCATATCAATTCAGATCTAGCTCCTGTTATTCTGCAGAATTCCATTGAAAATTGTCTGCTCTTTACAGGTCTATACCCGTTATCTTCCATCCAGTATTTGTAGGCGGAATATACAGACTGTGGATTTTTTTCCAAATACCATTCCTTATTGCCATGCAGTTCCTCCTGGTACTCGAGGAATACAAGTATCGGATTATTATCCTTATCAAAATTGTTGAGGATATCAGCCATTTCATCCGTTATTTCAAAATATCCTCTGTCCATGAGCACATTCAGCCTGTCCATTGCCAGTTTTATAAATCCTTCTATGTTTTCCTTTTTCTTCAGCTTTTCCTTAAATAAGGGATCCCTTTTTTTGCTTCCTGCACTGAAATTATTCCTGAACGGTATTATCATGATACGTTTGGTAATAGCTCCCGTGGGATCTTTAAAGTTTACCATGTCGTTTGTACTGAATATATGTTTTGCCGTCGGACGTATGTTTACCGAATTTTTCATTTTTAATTGAACCCTTATGGTGTCTCCGCTTATTATCTGCTTGAACTTCGCAGTATCTGAAATATATCCTCCGTTAAGTTCACTACTGACATTGAGCATTTTTCCTCTCAGGTCATATGTTGCAAACTTATCGTTAAAATCTTCTAAAGGTACATTTGAAGTATTATCCACTCCCACTATGTCCTCCCTGAGGTAGTTTGTCAGTGTGCTTTTTCCGTTATCCCTCTCTCCTGTAATAATCATACATTTTTCAAAATCAGTTCCAGGGTAGAATATATACCCTATGTATTCCATAAGTACATTAAGCAGCTTTTCATCTTCACATACAAAGCTCAGCATTAACTTCTGTATTTCACTGGTATCTGCTTCAGGATTATAATCATTGGGTATGCGGTTAACTGTAACTATATCAGGGATATGTTCCTTAAATTCCCCTGTAATCGGATTGTATAGAGTATTCCTAAAGTTTACCCAGTTTCTGTCAATCTCTCTGTTTTCACAGATTAGATTTAAGCTTTTTATTGTTTCCAGTCTCTGTTTTTCCATCAGCCGGGGTATCACTCTGAATATTTCCTTTTCTATTGCCATATTATCAAATGTATAGACACCGTTTATATAAAGATGTACATTGTCCAGTATTTTTATTGCATTGAAATTTCTTTTTAAATATCTGGCCATTAAACTGTGGTCAAACCTTCCCTTTTCATTGAAAAACATTCCTGCAGTTACTTTATCAAGCGGTGTGTTATCGCTGTAAAGTCCGCCATTAAGTTTAAGTTCTAGATTTCTGACTGTTCTTTTAAATTCTTCTTCCAGAAGAGGTTCATAAAATATGTAACTATCTACTATAGTACATATTTCAAGTGATTCTTCAAATGTATAACCCAATGACTGCAGATGCCAGTTATGTGAGTTCATAAAATTGTTCCTTGTATCCGCTCCTTCAGTTTCTACAATTTCCTTTATCTGTTCAAACTTTCCTTTTGAGTATAGAAATATTGGCAGATCAGGAATATTTTCCGTATCGTTCAGTATTTTACGTTCCTCTCCTGCGACCGTTAAAAATTCAAGTCCTCCATTATTTCCCAGTTTTATATCTATCTCAATACCTATTGGGGTATAGAATTTATTTTCTGATTTCCCATACCCGTATATATCTCTGAAAAGAAAATGATAGCCTTTTGTTGTTTCAATCACTGGGCAGTCTATTTCCATATTTTCCAGTATTTCCCAAAGTTTTTCCCCCTGCTCTGCATTATCCACATCAATAAGGACTATATCAGGAGCGAGTACTCCTACTATGCTGTTATAACCATTGGGAATATTACTTACCTGGTCAAATGTCTTCAGTTTCTTTTTCTGCCTGTAGGATTCCATCTTCGGAAATTCCTTATCATTTCCGTCCCTGTCTTTTCCCATAAAGTTTTTTATCCTCTTATCGGGCCTCTGTTTTTCTTCGTTATAAAACTTCTCCATGTCAGCCCATATAAAACCCCTGTAGCATTCCTCAAATTTCATTTTTCCTCCCTATACTTCCTTGAGATATGTAATATAACAGAAATGACATATACCCCCTGTATCATCATCTGAAGTTATCCCATACTGTATATCAATTATTTCATGTTCCCCATAAAGTTCCAGGAATTCATTTATTTTATCCGTGTAATTTTCCTTATATCTTATCGGTATTATCTTGACCTGTTTAACCAACATTGGCATTATCTCCGTTTCTTCCTTCCCTTAGCAGCCTTTCCTTAAGTTCCGCCAGTTCTTCAGCAATAGCTGTACTCATTTCAAGTATATGGCATACTGCCATCCCTCTATGAATAAAACCGTTTTCACTTGTCACTGCATAATACAGTCCGTCCAGCAGTCCTGAAACTGTTTCGGCTTTTACCTGTATTTCTTCTATTTCTGCCCATGTGCTTTTATTTTCCATTGGTATCATCTCCCTATTTTTCTTCATAATAATATCACTCCTTCTCATTAATTTTTCTGAAGTACCATACGGCCAGTCTTACTGCAAGTATTCCATATATACATAATGCCACCGTCTTATTCATACTTCCGTTATCAGTCATAATTCCTGCCATGAGCAAGCCCATATACAGCATATACTTCTCCATTACTTACCCCCTGTTATAATAATTTTGGGATGTATCCTCATAGTTAATCCAGGAATATTTCCACTACTTCATCATTTGTCAGATTAAGAAGTTTCTTAAGCTTTGATATTTCTGACTGAGTAAATGGTTTGCGGTTTGTCATTCTCCTGTTAACTGATCTCTCTGATAATCCCAATTGTACAGCGGTATTTTTTTGTGTCATTCTATGTTCCACTAATTTCCCTCTTAACTTATCCAGGTTCATTTTATCACTCTCCTTCTTCAATAAAAAGACTTTTTAGTCTTTTTATGCTATAAATTATTATAAAAATAAGTCTTTAGGTGGTATTATGGATAATGAAACAGTAGGGAAAAGAATTAAGAAATGGAGAAAATTAAAAAAGATAACACAGGAACAACTGGCTCGTAAAATCGAAATGAATGTAAAAAGTATTCAACGTTATGAAACAGACACAAATCCTATACCAATAGATGTGCTAAATAGTATTGCAATAGCTTTAAATATCGGTATTGATAAACTTATATCTCAAAAAGGTACATATTCAAATAAAATTGATGATTTCAATGAGTACCGATACGATGCTTTTATAAAATTATTTTTATCGTTAGGATACACTATTGAGGAAATTTCTATATATCTTGGAAAAAATAGTGAAAACTATCCTGATGACAATTGGGAAACAGCTTTAATATTGAAGAAGGATAAAAAAATACTTCAGTTAAATTTGGATGATATCAATATATTATTTGATGATATTGAGAAATATATAGACTTTTCTATCTACAAAATGGAAAATAGTCAAGAATTTAAAAATGAAAATATTGAAGATATTGTTGAAAATAACATAGATGAATATTATACGGATGAATATATAGAAAAAATTAAGGAAAAAATAGGGTATTATGGAGATGAGTATATTAAACCTTTGAATACAGCCGAAAAAATAGTATGGGAAAAGTGGAAGGAAAATAATGACTAAATTTTAATAAATAATATTTATTAATCCGAATAACCTCCCAGCTGAAAAATCAGCCCGGCCGGTATAATTTTATATAATATAAAACCCTGCGGAACTTTCCGCATCCCCAAAAAAAATTATTTCCACTTTATATAAACTGGATATATTTGTCAACATTTATCAACATTCGGCAAAATTTATATATACAGCCCGACACAAAAATGTGCCCGGGTAAAAATGGATTTGCATAAAATATGATAATCTGATATAATAGAAACACCTTAAGGTAGACCCTCAAAGGGTAACTTTGATAATAAGATAAATAAAACGTTGGCAAATTAGACTGGAATAATCCAGTCTTTTTTGTTATAATGATTCTGCGAGTGTCAACGACTCGTATCTTATTGTCAAAGGAGGTACTGCTATGCTTAAAGTAATAGTTGTACTGATTTTTATTTTAATCAGCTACAATTTATTTTAATCATTCAGACCTCTACCCTTAGGGGTATCAATAGGCTTTTATAGGGCCTATTTTTTATTGCCATTAGCTTGATGACTAGGCTACTATATTAAATTATCCATTTCATTTTAATTCTGAAGCTCATAATTGCCCCAAATTTTGATTTGTTTCTATTTTTGGTATTTTAATATGTCTAATTATTTTAAATTGATTCTAGGTGTATTTAAGAGCGTATTTTTTTAATTCGTTCACTCGTAAGAATATTATTAGTCCGTTTTTTATTTTTGATAGAGTTAATCTAATAATATTCAATCTGAAAAAACGGACAGGACATGAAATTTAAAAAAATTCATATCCAGATGTTTTCCGGGACTCGCCAGACCCTCGGGTTTTAAAAAATCTCCCAAAGTACCTTTTAAGTTCTGATATATAATTAATATCCTTAAGGATAATATTAACTATAATTATATCTATTTTAATTTTTTCTGCTCCTGAGGTATTATTGTCTCTTACAATACAATGTATCAAGAATGTATCAAACATAAAAACAATATCAGTAAAATCAACACTTTGGGTATATGGTTAGTGTTTTCTTCATAAACTCCTTTTAACAGATGGGTATCTTCAACCCATCTGTTTTTTTATTTATTTATAAGGAAAATAACGTGGGGCAAATACTGTGTTCCTAAAAAGTTATAAATACTGACTTTTATAACTTTAAAAATTTATCTGATAATAGCTAAAAATAGAACGGTAATATACAGGTAATATACAAAAAATAACAGTATTAAAGTGTTATTTATCATAAAAAATACCGGGAGAAAAATCACCCGGTATCTTA
>JBGXYD010000080.1:0-7363 GCA_041815005.1 Leptotrichia sp.
ATGCACAGGCATTAAGGGTGGCTTCAAAGCTACATTTCCTTATAGATGAAAACGGGATGAACCTGACATACGGACTTCTTAATACCCTTATAAAATACCCTGTAGACTCCTTACATATAAATAAAAAAAGTGGGGATATAAAAACCAAGAAAATGGGCTATTATTATTCGGAAGAGAATCTTTTCTGGAAAATAGTTTCTGCTACAGGAACATATGACGAAAACAGAGGAGAAGTCTATAGACACCCCCTTACATTTTTACTTGAGGCAGCAGATGATATAGCTTACTGTACTGCTGATGTGGAAGATGGTGTTAAAAAAAGGTTTATAAAACTGGAGGATATTTTAGAGAGTTTGAGACAGGAAATTCCGGAGGATACAGCTCTTTATAAGAATTTGATAAAATATAAAGACTATGCAAAGGAAATGAACTATGACGATCCAGAGCTTTATGCTGTTCAAAGATGGGTGGTGGAAATACAGGGAATTTTAATAAGGGTATTAAGAAGTCCGTATGTCAGGTTCATCCCGTTTTCATCTATAAGGAAATGTAGCTTTGAAGCCACCCTTAATGCCTGTGCATTTCCCTCAAAATTTAAAAGATCGCTGGACATCTGCTCTGTAAGTATACTGTTAAGGGGTTTATACTCCCCATTTTCCATTTCTATTTTTATTTTACTGAGGTTATTTTTAAACCAAGCCCTCACAGTATCCTCTCCAAAATGCCCAAAAGGGGGATTTCCAATATCATGAAGAAGTCCGGCGCTTGAAAGTATATTTCCGATTGCAGTAGCTTCCCCATATCCAAAGTCCTCATCCAATCCAAGCCTTATTATTTCACTTGAGACAGACTGTGCCAATGATTTTCCAAAGGAGGATACTTCTATGGAATGGGTCAGTCTTGTCCTTATAAAATCATTCTTTTCCAATGGAAATACTTGAGTCTTATCTTGTAGCCTTCTAAAGGAAGGGCTACTTAAAATCCTATGGTAGTCTCTTTCAAAATCATTTCTCAAATCGGAAATAGTCTTTTCTCCTTTCTTATGAGCATACTCTTCCACTTCAAGTTTCCTGCTGCTTCTTTCCCTCTGGCTCTGTGTAGCCAGCAATTTTTTCCAGCTCATTCTGTATTTTCCCATGATTTCTCCTTTCATTTAAAAACCATTTTTTTCCTAATAAATAAGGAGGTTCCTGAAATAAACATATATTTCAAAGCTACCTCCTTAAATTTTATGATTACATATTAATAACAGCCATATAATATAACCATGTTATTGCTCTTTTCATTAAGTTTAAGATAAAAAGCCCTATTACCGGTGAAATATCCACATTGACATTTCCTAACGGTATCAATATCTTAAATAATCTCAAATAAGGCTCCGTAACCCTTCCTATATAATAGAATACCTTGGAATTTCTAATAGGCTCAAACCACGAACCAAATACCGAAATCACTATTAAGAAGGAATAAAAATCTATCGTTTTATATAATATAGTAAACAAATAATTTAAATACATAACTTCCTTTCTATTTGACTAATACATCTTTGGATTTTACTACATATTCTATTCCTGAAACTACTGTAAGCAGTAACGGAATCATAAGAAGCATATTATTTATAGATGGCTTTAACGGAATTAATATAATTATTGCCAAAATTACCATCTGGGATACAGTTTTCAGCTTTCCCAAGGTTTCTGCCGCAATTACTGTACCTTCAGCTGCAACTATTGCCCGTAGCCCTGTAATTAGAAGCTCCCTGAAAATAATCACAAGAACTATCCAAAGGCTTATTTGGCTATACTTTGTAAGAACCACCAAAGCAGAAATAACAAGCAGTTTATCTGCCAATGGGTCTATAAGTTTACCTAGATTAGTAACCATATTATATTTTCTTGCTATATGTCCGTCATAATAATCAGTTACAGAAGCTCCAACAAATATAAGGAAAGCCAGTATCCTCATAGTTATGGACAAAGCTGTCCCTGTATTCCTGCTAAGGGATATTTCAAGGAAAAATACAAATGGTATTATTAATATCATTCGTAATGTAGCAAGTTTATTTGGCAAATTCATCCTTACCACCTTCTTTTTTGTTATCTTTAGCTATTAAAGCCTTCATACTGAGGTTAAATTTATTTTCATCTTCCAGTGTTATTACTTTTACCTTTATAATCTGTCCCTCCTTCAGGACATCTTCCACCTTTCCTACCCTCTTATCACTTATTTCAGAAATATGAAGCAGCCCTTCCTTTCCAGGAAGTACTTCTACAAAAGCACCAAACTTCATAAGCTTTGTAACCTTACCCTCATAAATTTCATTCAGTTCCACTGATTGAGTCTGTCTTTTTACAAGCTCAATCGCTTTTTTCATCATTTCAGGATCTTTACCGAATATTGCCACACTTCCATCATCTTCTATATCAATGGCAACTCCTGTTTCTTCAATGATTCCCTTTATTATCTTACCAGCAGGTCCAATAAGCCCTGCTATTTTTGATGGGTCTATCTTCATTAATTCAATCTTAGGTGCATTTTCTGCGACTTCAGGTCTAGGCTCCTTAATAACTTCCTCCATCTTATCAATAATGAACATTCTTCCGTCAAATGCCTGCCTTAAGGCTATTTCCATTATTTCCCTAGTTATTCCTTCTATTTTTATATCCATCTGGATTGCAGTTATTCCATTTCTAGTACCTGCCACTTTGAAATCCATATCTCCAAGATGGTCCTCAAGTCCTTGAATATCTGTCAATACAGTAAAGGTATCCCCTTCCTTAACAAGTCCCATTGCAATTCCGGCAACTGTAGACTTTATAGGAACTCCGGCTGCCATTAGTGACAGGGATCCTCCACATATGCTTGCTTGAGAAGATGAACCATTCGATTCTGTAATCTCTGAAACAAGCCTTACAGTGTAGGGAAATTCCTCCTGTGTTGGCATCACATATTTTAATGCCCTTTCAGCAAGATTTCCGTGTCCCAGTTCTCTTCTTCCCGGAGCCCTCATAAATCCTGCTTCTCCCACCGAATAAGGTGGAAAATTATAGTGCAGGAAGAATTTTTTCCTTGACTCATCTTCCATTCCATCCACTATCTGTTCGTCTGCCTTACTTCCCAATGTAGTTACTACTACAGCTTGTGTTTCTCCCCTTGTAAATAGGGCAGAACCATGAGGAACAGGTAATACATCTATTTCTGCCTGAATAGGTCGTATTTCAGTAGTACTTCTGCCATCTGTCCTATATTTCTTATATAAGATAGCATCCCTTACAGTTTTTTTCTCCACTTCCCTATAATATTTTTTAAAGGTCTTCTCAAGATCATCAGATATTTCTGCTCCTTCTTCTTCCAATTTTCCTAAGTATTTTTCTAAAAGTTCTGCTTCCAAATTATCTATAGCTTCATATTTATCAAGCTTTCCAGGGGTCATTATAGCATTTTCCACCTCTGAAGAATATCCATCAACAAATGCTTTTATATTTTCATCTATTTCTTTTTTCTCAAACTTGCATTTTACAACATCAAACTGAGAAAGGAACTTATCCTGCTCTTGACAAATTTCCTTTATTTTTTCATGTCCGAACATTATAGCTTCTAACATTACCTCTTCTGAAACTTCCTTAGCTCCAGCTTCGACCATTGTTACCGCATCCTTTGTCCCTGCAACTGAAACATATATTTCACTTATTTCTGCCTGCTCCGGAGTTGGATTTAATATATACTCTCCGTCTATGTAACCTACTGTAACCCCTGCAACTGGACCCCCAAAAGGAATATCAGATAACCCAAGTGCCATGGAAACCCCTGTTGTTGCAAGATTTTCTGGTTGATTTACCTCATCATATGAAATAACAGTAACTACGATATGTACTGAATTTAAAAATCCTTCTGGAAATAAAGGTCTTATAGGTCTATCTACAAGCCTTGATATTAACACTTCCTCTGTCGAAGGCTTAGTTTCTCTTTTTATAAATCCCCCAGGGAATTTTCCTGAAGCATAGAATTTTTCAATATAATCCACTGTTAAAGGGAAAAAATCCTGCCCTTCTCTTACTTCCTTACTCCTAGTAGCTGTAACAAGCAACACAGTTCCTCCACACTGTACTACCACAGAACCTCCCGCCTGTCTAGCTATTTTTCCTGTACTTATTTTTACCTTTTGAGTTCCCAAGTTAAACCCATAAATTTTTTCATCAAACATTATACTTCCTCCTAAAATATATTTCATGGCCAAGAAGGGAGCAAATAATAGTAAAACCTTCCAATTATTGCCACAATGCCAATAGACAAAAGGGTTTACAATTACTTACTCAATACCTTCCTGAATTTTGATAATTATAACATTTTTGTAGGATTTTTACAATATTTTTTACGACTTTTTACTTTTCATTCTTCTTTATTTTATATAAATGAAAAATATGGTCTTTTCTTTTTTTACATCCAGTCGTCAGTATCACCCCTTACCAACTAAGATTTTAAGTTTTTTATTTTCAATTAATTTCCACTATTTACAGTACTGTAATTTCTATTTCTATACCTTCCCATAACTATCATAAGCCTTCATCATCTTATTTATATTTCTTAGCCTCTCATTAAATTCCGCATTCCTTTTGAAGCTTCCCTTCCTCTCACCCTTCTCATCTGTTTCACTCATATTTAAAAACATTATGGGAATATCTGTATAATTTTCTATATAACTCTCCGTTACATCATTGGACAGTATCAGTATGTATTCATATCCCACCTTATCACGTTTCAGTCCCCTACTCAAAAGATCAGATCTTAACTCCTCTAGCCTTCTTATCTCCTTAACTTCCATCTGATTAAATATTTTCCTTATCCTGCCCATAGTTCTCGAAATTTCCCCCATTTCCAGATCGTATGACAATAACACTTTCGCCTTCCTTCCCTCTTCCATAATTCCTGTTTCTTTCTCCTCTTTTATCCTCGCATTTTCATAATTCAATGCCTCCTCAGCTGTCATCTGTTCCTCCGTCTCTTCATTCCTATACAATACCTCTCCATTGCCCCTTTCCTGTTTCAATAGATACTTATATATCCTCATCCTAAAATAAGTATATATCTTTATCCCTTCCCTCTTTTCTATCTTTCTCAGCATATCCTCAAGTCCACCATAGACTCTCTCCCCCTTCAGTTTCACACTGGCAGAAGTTAGTCTTTTCCTTGTATTTACTTCTCCATTATAAAGATTTAATATTATATACACAAAAAAATCATACACTTTACTTTTGGAGTTTAACTTTGTATAGTTATTACAAAAGTTCATCACAAGTGTATAAATAAAAGGCATATCCCTTACTCCAAGGGCTTCTTCAATTACTTCAACCTCTATCTTTTCCTGTCTTATCCCTAAACCTAGATATACCCTCTCCCATTTCTTTAAAAGAACTTTCTTCAAATACTTCTTCTTAACCTCTTCCAGCTTCTCTATCCTCGATTTTATAACCCCCGAAGGATTTGATGAATCCATATACTCCCTGTAATCTATCCCCATGCTGTAAAGTATCTTCCGTAAGTCTGATTTCAATGTCTTTCTGTTATCATTACTCCTCCAGAACTTATCCCCAAACTTCGTTATATTAAACCGTTCTCTGCTTAATAAAAGAAAAAGATAAATTATCTCCTCCCTTATTGTATTTTCAAATTTAAAGATTTCCTCCATCCTAAGACGTCTGCTGTCATAGTTCCCATAATAAAATACATAATCCTTAACCTCCACAAGTTGATTATGTCTGCTTGCCTTCAATAGAGAGTTCATGGAAGATATTACTTCTTTCATTTCCTTCTCATTTATATTTTTTTTGTTACGTATCCTGTTTTTATCTACAATTTTAAGATTAATCATTTCCCTCATCAAGTCTATTTCTTCATAACTAAAGTTAAACAAAACAACACCTCTTAATCGTTTTGTTTTATCTTAACAGTTATGAATAACTATGTTTAGAGTTATAGTTAATAAAAAATTAACTATACAAACCATTTAAAATTCTACGTTTCAGAAGTTTATATAATTAATTTATCGTTAAACTATTCCTTTTTATATTTCGGAAAGATTATAAATGTTAATAAAATTTTTCTATTTTTCCACAAGATCTACTAATTTACCATCTATAACCCGTTTCAAATCATTGACTCCCAATTCCATTTGAAGCCCTCTTTTACCAGCAGATATCACGATTTCATCAAACTTTTCAGCCTCCATATCCAGAAAGGTCAAAAACTTCTTTTTCATTCCTACAGGAGAGCATCCTCCTCTAATATATCCTGTTTGTTTTTCGAGTTCTGACAAGGGAAGGAGACCTATATTCTTTTCCCCGCATGCCTTAGCTGCCTTCTTTAAATCAAGGTGTGCTTCGGCATGAATAATACAGACATACATATGGCCGCTTTTTCCCTTTAATACAATTGTCTTAAATATCCTACGAGAAATTTCTTCAAGTTGTTCCATCACATGAACTCCCCCAATTTTATCCTCCAACCATTCATACATATGTACCTTATAATGTACCTTTTTCCTGTCTAGTATTCTCAATGCATTTGTTTTTACCATCTTTCTCATTTTTTCCCCTTGTTTATTTCTTGATTACTATTTTTTATTTATTTTCATTTAAATCACTATTCCAAATTTATAATTTCCCGATAATCTTAAAATAAAGGACTATTCCTAGCTGAATAAGTAACATTACTGGAAGTCCATAACGAAATTTTATTTTTTGTGTCTTATGTCTGAATACTTGGATTGCCAAGAGTCCTCCGATAGTCCCTCCTAAAAAGGACACCACAAGTAAATTAGCTTCACTAATTCTTCTTTTTCTACATATTGCCCTTTGTTTATCTATCCAAAATAGTACAAAAGTTATTATATTAATTATAAAAAAATACATAAATAAATATCCACTTATTCCTGTCATTGATATATCCATATGAAAATCCTCCTTACAAGTGGATTATATCATTGCTAGTAAAGATTTGTAAAGTACTACAGCATGATTAACTGACAAAATATAATATAGCTTTGTTTTATAAATTATATAATTTCTCTTTATCATCCGATTCTTTAAAGAATCTATTTTTCCTCCATTTTCGGATAACTAATCCTGATATTAAGTAAAGAATTGTCGGAATAATTCCTACTGAAAGTGAAAAAAGAAATGCATGATTTTTTTCTACAGTAACAATTCCTAATAAGAGTAAAGGATTTATTACTGCATCTTCCATAGTATGCATAATAACTGATGGCCATACAGATCTAGTAATCCTAAAAACTTCTGTATACATGACCGTCCAACATGTAACTGTTATTAATCCAATAACAAAAAATGTCAGCCTTCCAACCGGA
>JBGXYD010000081.1:0-22936 GCA_041815005.1 Leptotrichia sp.
AAAATATGATTAAAGTAGATGATAATTTATATTTTTCAAAAGATTTTTACTTTACAGGAATTGAAATAGAAAATGAGTTATATGAATATAATTTAAAAACTAAAAATATAAAAAAAATATTAAAATATAACGGAGAAGGGCTGCCTTTAATAATGAAAGAAAGAATATATTTCTCTAAAAATAGTAAAATATACATTTTTAATAAAAGTACAAAAGAAATAAAATATTTATGTGAGGGGATAAAACCTTTTGCTTATGATAATAATTATCTGTATTATATGGATAAACAAAATAATTTGATTAAAATATCAGAAAAAAATAACCAAAAAGAAAAGCTTTATACACTTGGAAGCGGTATAAAAATAGGAGGAAAACCAGAAAAAATAACTGATGATCTATATTTATTCATAAGACTAACTCCTAAATTTATAAAAGTTGAATTTGATATAGATAATACAGAGCTAGAATTGGTTGATATAAAGAAAAATAAAAAAATAAATTTAAAAAATTTATATTATAGAAATAGTTTTTTTGAGAAAGAACAAATAGAAGAAAATATAGTTTTTACGAATACAACTTTTATGTTCATTGATAAAAAATAAGTCAAGAAGGATAGGCTTTAGTGTAACGGTATATCCGAATGTAAGTTATTCACAAAGGGATAAGGCAGATATATGTAAATTGATCAAATTTGAAAGAGATAGAAGCAGCAGTAAAGACAGGAATAAGTTACAGAGAAACAGATAAGATCTGGGAAATATTTGCAACAGGAGAAACAGGAGTAAGAAGCAATCAAGATTTGACAAGTTTAAATAAAGAAGTAGGGAAATAAACGACAGAATTTACAGGAATAGAGCTAAGACCTATAAATGTAGACTTAATAATAGAATACTGGTTAACGGAGGCAGGAAAAATTCAAGTTGACAAAAAAAGAAAAAAGCAATACAATTATACGAAGAAAATAAAATTTTAGAAGAGGAAAAAGATTTAAAATGAAGGAAAAGATAAAAATAATAGGTGCCAGGGAACATAACTTGAAAAATATAGATGTGGAAATACCAAAAAACCAATTTGTGGTAATAACAGGAGTTTCAGGAAGTGGAAAGTCATCCCTTGCCTTTGATACAATATATTCTGAAGGACAAAGGAGATACGTGGAAAGTCTTTCAGCCTATGCAAGGCAATTTATAGGTCAGATGCAGAAGCCGGAGCTGGATAGTATAGAGGGACTTTCCCCTGCCATATCCATAGAACAGAAAAGTGTTTCTAAAAATCCACGTTCCACTGTGGGAACCATGACTGAAATATATGACTATATGAGACTTCTATGGGCACATATTGGAGAAGCCCATTGTCCCGTCTGTGGTCAGAAAGTAGAAAAGCAGTCAATAGAGGAAATAGTGGACAATGTAATTATAAGTGGAAAGGAAAAGGATAGGCTTATTGTACTTTCCCCTGTTGTCATAGATAAAAAGGGTACCCACAAAAATCTTTTCCTTAATTTGCAGAAAAAAGGATTCCAGAGGGTAAGAGTAAATGGAGATATACTTGATTTAAGTGATACCATAGACCTGGATAAAAATAAAAGACATAATATAGAAGTTGTAATTGATAGAATTGTAATAAAGAAAAATGACAAAGAATTTATTAGTAGACTTACGGAGGCTTCAGAAACTGCGAGTGAGCTTTCTGACGGGAAAATTATCATGAATATTAATGGAGAAGACAATAGATATAGTGAAAATTTTTCATGTCCTGACCATCCTGATGTCGTATTTCCTGATGTGGTACCTAGGCTATTTTCCTTTAATGCCCCTTACGGAGCCTGTGATTCATGTAATGGACTGGGGGCAACTCTTGAGGTTGATGAAAATAAGCTTATATTTGATGAAAACCTTACAATAAGAGAAGGCGGAATACTGGTTCCTGGATCTACAACCCAAAAGGGATGGAACTGGGAGCTTTTTGAAGCAATGGCAAAGGCACACAAGATAGATTTAGATAAAAAGGTAAAGGATTTGACGGAAGAGGAAAAAAATATAATATTTTTTGGAAGTAGTAAGCAATTTAAGTTTTCCTGGTCAGGGGACAGTTTCAGCTACAATGGAAAAAAGGAATTTGAAGGGATAGTAAGGAATATTGAAAGACGTTATAAGGAGGCTTCAGAATCCATGAAGGAAGAAATGGAAGCCAAATATATGACAGAAAAGATGTGTAAAACCTGTAACGGAAAACGTCTAAAGGATGTGGTTCTTGCTATTACCGTAAATAATAAAAGTATAATAGAACTTACAGCAGTAAGTGTGACTGAAGCCCTTGAATTTTATGAAAATATAAAGTTAACTGAAAAACAGCAGCAGATAGCTTCTGAAATATTGAAAGAAATAAAGGAAAGACTGTCCTTTATGATAAATGTGGGTCTTGATTATCTTACTTTGGGAAGGATGACAAAAACCCTTTCAGGGGGAGAATCCCAAAGGATAAGGCTGGCAACCCAGATAGGGAGTAGACTTACAGGGGTCATATATGTACTTGATGAGCCAAGTATAGGACTTCATCAACGAGATAATGATAAACTTCTAGCTGCTTTGAAGGATTTAAAGAATATCGGAAATACTCTTGTCATAGTGGAACATGATGAAGATACGATGAGGGAGGCGGATTATCTTATAGATATGGGACCTGGAGCCGGAATAAATGGAGGGGAAATTGTTGCGGCAGGAACTCCAAAACAGGTGTTAAAAAGTAAGAAATCCTTGACTGCAAAATATCTCAATGGGGAGATAGCCATAGAAGTTCCTAAAAAAAGAAGAAAATTTACAAAGGAGATAATCCTTAAGAATGCTAAAGGAAATAACTTAAAAAACGTAACAGTAAGTATTCCCCTTGGGGTATTTACTGTTGTAACCGGGGTGTCAGGAAGTGGTAAGTCAAGTCTTATTAACCAGACCCTGTTTCCAGAGCTTCATAACAAATTAAATAAGGGGAAAATGTATCCGTTGGAAAATGAAGGAATAGAAGGGCTAGAGCACCTAGAAAAGGTAATTGATATAGATCAGTCACCAATAGGGAGGACACCCAGATCCAATACTGCCACATATACTAAATTATTTGATGATATAAGGGATCTTTTTTCACAAACTAAAGATGCAAAGATACGTGGATATAATAAGGGAAGATTTTCCTTTAATGTTAAAGGGGGAAGATGTGAGTCCTGTGGAGGAGCTGGGATAAACAAGATAGAGATGAACTTTCTGCCAGATGTATATGTGGAATGTGAAGTTTGTAAGGGAAAAAGATACAACAGGGAAACATTGGAAGTCCATTATAAGGGAAAAAGCATATCAGATGTCCTTGATATGTCTGTAGAAGAAGCCTATGAATTTTTCAAGACAATACCTTCCCTTGAAAGAAAGCTTCAGACACTTATGGATGTAGGAATGAATTATATTAAGCTGGGACAGCCTGCCACAACATTGTCAGGTGGGGAAGCCCAAAGAATAAAACTTGCTACAGAGCTTTCCAAAATATCGAGAGGAAATACCATATATATATTGGATGAACCTACTACAGGACTTCATTTTGAGGATATAAGAAAACTTCTTATGGTACTAAATAGGCTTGTGGAAAAGGGGAACACCGTTCTTGTAATAGAACATAACCTTGATGTAATTAAGTTTGCAGACTATATAATAGATGTGGGTCCTGAAGGAGGACACAGGGGAGGGCAGATAATCGCCAAGGGAACTCCTGAAGAAATCATAAGATCAAAGAAATCCCATACGGCCAAGTTTCTGAAAAAATATCTTAAATAGAATTGATTTATTTTATTTTTTACTTCAATAATAAAATTTTAAATGAATTTTAGATTTATATGTTAGAGTTTTTAAATATAGTCAGTAAATTTTTCATCTTGTTTTTATTGTGATACATTGAAAGAAATATAAAATGAAATTGTAAGTATAAAATATATAAAGTATTATAAAATTTCACCTGATGATATTTAAAATGTAGCTGAAGGGAATGAGGAAAATGAAAAAAAATATTAGAAGTACAATCATAAGAAATATATTTATTGTAATGGTTCTATTATTTGGTCTAGTTTCATGCAATTTTCTTGCAAATAAGACAATAAAAGTTCCAAAATCAATGATACAGTCAAAAGTGGAAAAGAAATTTCCAATAACAAAGAATTACATGTTGGCTAAGCTTACCTTAAGTAATCCTAAGGTATCCTTTAAGGAGGAAAGACTCTATATTGAAGCCAACTATAGTTCTTCTCTGCTGACGGAAGGAGTGAGAGGAAGGATGTATCTTAGTAGTGGAATAAGATTTGACCAGGAAAATGAAGCCGTATATCTTGCGGATCTTTCCATAGACAGAATAACGGATGAAAATGGTAAAGAGCTGGCAGATTCCAATGCTGCAGATGCAATAAAGGCTCTTATTGTAAATTATGTGGAAATGAATCCAGTCTATAAAATAAAAGAAGACGGAGGAATGGATAACAAGAAGATAAAAATAAAGAATATGTATATAAAGAAGGGGGATTTCTTTATACAGACATAATTAAAATATAAAAAATTGCTTTAGAAATAAAAATGTTTTTTAAGGCAATTTTTTTGATTATTGAAGTTGATAAAAGAGAAAAATAACTTGATATTTTTTTCTTTTAAGGATATAATAATAATAGATGAACAGATATTCAACTATAAATTTAGGAGGAATTTAATATGAAAGCAGTTGTTGTAAATGAAAAAGGAAGTGGAGAAGTACAGATAATCGAAAAGGAAATACCAAAAGTAGGACCAGGAGAAGCACTTGTAGAAGTTGAGTACTGCGGAGTATGTCACACTGACTTACACGTTGCAAATGGAGATTTCGGAAAGGTTCCAGGCAGAATTTTAGGACATGAAGGAATAGGAATAGTAAAGGAAATTGCACCTGATGTAAAATCATTGAAAGTAGGAGACAGAGTAAGCATTGCATGGTTCTTTGAAGGATGTGGAGTTTGTGAATACTGCACAACGGGAAGAGAAACTCTTTGTAGGGAAGTTAAAAATGCAGGATATTCTGTTGATGGAGGAATGTCAGAATATTGCCTTGTAACAGCTGATTATGCAGTGAAAGTCCCTGAAGGACTGGATCCTGCTCAAGCAAGCAGCATTACATGTGCAGGAGTTACAACATATAAAGCCATAAAAGTAGGAGATTTGAAGCCAGGACAATGGGTTGCAATATATGGTGCAGGAGGATTGGGAAACTTGGCTATCCAATATGCAAAACATGTATTTAATGCCCATGTAATTGCTATAGATATTAATGATGACAAGCTGGCATTAGCAAAAGAAGTAGGTGCTGATCATGTAATCAACGGTAAAAAAGTGGAAGATGTTCCAGGAATGATAAAGGAATTATCAAAAGGAGGTGTACATTCTGCAGTAGTTACTGCTGTATCAAAAGTTGCCTTCAATCAGGCAATCGATTCAGTACGTCCTGCAGGAAAAGTAGTTGCAGTGGGACTGCCTTCAGAAACAATGGATTTACCTATAGTTAAAACAGTTCTTGACGGAATTGAAGTTATAGGATCTCTTGTTGGAACAAGAAAAGATCTTGAAGAAGCATTTCAGTTCGGTGCTGAAGGGAAAGTAGTTCCCGTAGTTCAAACAAGAGCATTGGAAGAAGCACCAGAAGTATTTAAGGAAATGGAAGAGGGAAAAATTCAAGGACGTATGGTTCTTGATATGAAAAAAGGAAAAGGAAGTTGCACCTGTGGACATAATCATTAGAAAACAGATGAAAAAAGAGAGTATTCTAAAAATATAGAAATAATAAAGATACAATATATGAAAAATATTTATTCATTTATTGTAAGTAATACCATTTAAAAACAAACTGAAAAATTATGACTATTTTACGCAAAACCAAACAGTTTTTATTTTAATAGTCTTATTTTAAGAAAGTTTGAGTATAATTCACTTATAGAAATTAAAAAAGCACAAATTGGGCTATTAGCTCAAAAAGTGCTTTTTTAATTCATAAGGAAAGTAAATTTACCTTTTTTAATAATATTTATTTTTAGCATAATTTGAAATTCTAAAATTCTTAGTACTTTCTACTTTATTATATTTCGAATTTCCATATCTGTATCTTTATTTTAATTTGTAAACTTAAATTTTTCCAATGTTACATTTATATTTTTTTCTTTTCCGTTTGAATAAATCTTTAGATTTACTGTTTCACCATTTCTCTTGGCAGCGAGTTCCCCTATAAAGGATCCTGCAGAAGAGACTCTTTTACCATTAAGTTCCAATATGATATCGTTTTCCTTAAGACCAGACTTCTGTGCTGGAGATCCGGCATAGACTTTTTTTATCACGACTCCTGTGGAATAAGGAATGTTTAGCTTTCTTGCAGTATCGGAAGTAAGATTTTCAACAGAAATTCCGATATAAGGTCTTTCATATCTTCCTGTTTTTATAATAGATTCCTTTACATTCTGTGCAAGATTTGACGGTATGGCAAATCCAAGACCAACACTTCCTCCAGTGGTAGAGAAAATGGCTGTGTTTACCCCAATTACATTTCCGTTAATATCCAGAAGGGGACCTCCACTATTTCCCTGATTAATTGCAGCATCTGTCTGAATAAAATTTTCTATCTGCTCAATTCCAAGTGAACTTCGTCCGGAAGCACCGATGACCCCAACAGTCATGGAACTGTTTAACCCAAGGGGATTACCAAAGGCAATTGCCCAGTGTCCTATCTTTATATTATCAGAGTTTGAGAAATTCAATGGTATAAATTTTTTATTTGAATTAATTTTTAAAATAGCTATATCCACTTCAGGAGAACCTCCCACAAGTTTTGCCGAATATTCTTCCCCGTCTCCAAATTTTACAAATATTTCATTCGCTCCGTCTATGACATGGTTATTTGTCATGACATATCCATCACTTGAAATGATAAATCCTGAACCAAGACTTCCTGATTCCCTTTTTTCCTGCCTTCTTCCTGAAGTACCGAACAGAAATTCCTCCAGCGGGTTATAGGTATTTACGATTACAGTCCTTTTTGTACGGATATTAACAACAGAATCCTTCGCTTTTTCATAGACTCTCGCAAAAGCCTCCTGAGTTCTATCTGTGCTACTTTCATTTACAGATCTTTGAGGTTGATTTTCGACATTTGTAGCGAAAATACTTAATGCGGTTATAAGAAAAATGGCAGTAAAGATTTTTTTGAGTTTCATAAATTGCTCCTTTCATTGTATAGTTAATTACACTATATGTTACATCTTATACATTAGAAAAAGGATAGAATTAAATCTTATAAATTCTTAGAATAAAAAACTTTTAAAAATATTTTTTATATAGTTAAAAATAGGAGATTTGCATCATGAATAACACTCGTTTGAAAAAATTTGAAAAAATTTGAAAAAATTTGAAAAAAATTATTGACATTATAGAAAAAAAGGTATATTATAAGGGCAAGAAAAAGGGGAATAATAAATTTTAAAAATCAATTTATTAGGATAGGTAGAAAATATGCTGGAAATAGAAAGGTTTGAAAAAATATTATCTGAGCTGGATAAAAAGGAAAGACTGTCATATAAGGAACTGGATGCTATTATGAAGGTTTCCCCTTCCACTGTGAGACGGGACGTGGATAAAATGCATAAAAGCGGTCTTGTAAACAAGATAAAAGGGGGAGTATCCCAGCTAAAAAGACTGAATTTTGATTTAGGAATAGCAGAAAGGTTTAATGAAAATGTGGAAGATAAGAAGGAGATAGCCCAGAAAGCACTAAAAAAAATAGAAAAAGGAGATTTTATCTATCTTGATGCAGGGACAACAGTATATTATCTTATAGAAAAGCTAAAAGATATGGAAATTACAGTAGTAACTAATGGAGTTACCCACATTGAGGAACTGTTTAATAACAGGATAAAGACAATACTTATAGGAGGGGAAGTGAAGGGAGTTACAAAGGCAATAGTAGGGGTTGAAGCATTGGAATTTTTAGATAAGTACAGATTTGACAAATGTTTTATCGGAACAAACGGTGTAAGTGTAGATGCAGGGCTGACTACTCCTGAAATAAACGAGGCAATGGTGAAAAAAAAGGTAATGGAGCTTTCAAGGGAAAAATATGTGCTTGCAGATAACGAAAAGTTTGACAAGATTTCAAATATAAAGTTTTCCTCCCTTGAAGAATGCAAAATAATAACGACGGAAAAAGCTATCAGAAAAAATAATAGGTATAAAAAATATTTATATTAATAGTTGAAATTTATTATAGGAAGAAGGAGGAATGATGATTTATACACTTACATTGAATCCGGCACTGGATTATGATATGTACCTGGAGGAAGAGTTAAAGCCTGAACATTTAAACCTTACGAAAAAAGTGAACTTTAGGGCAGGAGGAAAAGGAATAAATGTTTCAAAGGTCTTAAAGAACCTTGGGGTAGAATCTATAGCCATAGGATATGTTGCGGGATTTGTAGGAGATTTTATTGTAAGAGATCTTAAAAAGGATAATATTCAATCTGAATTTGTAGAGCTTGAGGGAAATACAAGAATTAATGTCAAGGTGAACGGTAATGACAAGGAAACGGAGCTGACAGGGCTTTCACCTGAAATAACTAAAGAAAAGCAAAAGGAACTGATGGAGAAAATGTCTCATTTAAAGGACGGGGATATTTTAGTCCTGTCAGGAAGTATTCCAGAATCCATCAGCAAGGATATTTATAAGGAGCTTTCCCGAAATATCAAGGCTGATGTGAAGATTGTACTGGATACTAGAGGTAATTTACTACAAGATAATATACATAACAATTTTTTCATTAAACCTAATATCCATGAGTTAAGGGATATGTTTGGTGAAAAATTGGAAACAAAAGAGGAAATCGTAAAAAAATGTTCGTTTTTCTTGGAAAGAGGAGTTGAAAATGTAATTATTTCACGTGGTGGAAATGGGGCACTACTTGTAAATAAGAACTTCCTATTGGAAGCATCGGTGCCGAAGGGGGAGCTTATAAACTCCATCGGTGCCGGAGATTCCATGGTTGCAGGTTTTATAGGGGGATATATGAAGGGATATTCTATAGAGGATTCCTTTAGGCTTGCAGTTGCATCTGGAAGTGCAACGGCTTATTCATATGGGCTGGCAGAAAAGGAACTGGTAGAAAAGTTATATGAAGAAATAAAAATTAATAAGGAAGGTGTGTAATACTATGAAAATTTCGGATTTACTTATAAGGGAAAGAATAAATCTTGATTTGAAATCCACAAATAAAAAGGATGTTATTAGGGAAATAGCAAAAATGCATAACGACACAGGGGTGCTGACAGACTATGAAGGATATGTGGGGGCACTTAATGCAAGGGAGGAACAAAGCTCCACAGCTTTAGAGGACGGTATAGCAATTCCTCATGCAAAGACAGAATATGTAAAGACACCTGCCTTAGCAATGGGAAGATCCAAAGATGGAATAGATTATGATTCATTAGACGGGGAAAAATCAAATCTTTTTTTTATGATAGCTGCTCCTGAGGGGGCAAATAATGCCCATATTGAAACATTGGCAAGGTTGACACAGCTTTTACTGGATGAGGAGTTTAAAACTGCATTGGATAACGCAAATACTCCTGATGAGGTTATAAATATAATTAACGTAAAGGAAGCTGAAAAAATGCAGTCTGAAGGGGGAAAATCGGAAGAAGTGGCACCTGTCACAACTTCGGGAGATGCACCTTATATAATAGCAGCGACAGCATGTCCCACAGGTATAGCCCATACATATATGGCAGCAGAAGCATTGAAGAAGGCTGCTGATGAAATGGGAGTGAAAATAAAGGTTGAAACAAATGGGGCTGACGGTAGAAAGGATGTGCTGACATCTGATGACATTAAAAAGGCAACAGGGGTAATACTTGCCATTAATAGAAATATTGAAACAGACAGATTTAATGGGAAACCTTTGATTCAAGTAGAAGCAAAAGACGGAATAAATAGGGCAAAGGAGCTTATACAGGATGTGTTGGACGGAAAGGCAAAGACCTTTATTGCAAGTGGAAACTCATCTGGAGATACTGTTTCTTCAGGGTCAGAGAAAAAAGGATTTTACAAGCATTTATTAAGTGGTGTATCTTACATGCTTCCATTGGTAATAAGTGGAGGAATACTTATAGCACTGGCATTTTTAGCTGATACACTGGCAGGGGTAAAAGCTGATGAAGTTCAAAAGGCATATGGTTCAACTTCGGCATTTGCAAAAATGCTAATGACAATAGGTGGAGAGGCTTTTGGATTATTTATACCGATATTGGCTGGATTTATTGCTTTTAGTATAGGGGAAAGGGCAGCCTTGACAGCAGGACTTGTGGCAGGAGCAATGGCAAAAGCCGGAGGTTCAGGATTTTTAGGGGCAATGCTCGGAGGATTTATAGCAGGACTTTTTGTAAAATATGTATTAATAAAGGCATTAGCAGGATTACCAAAGTCATTAAACGGGTTAAAGATGATTTTACTATATCCGGTATTGTCAGTATTGGTAACAGGGCTTCTTATGTTAGTCTTAAATCCATTGGTGGCGATGATAAATGACGGACTAACACAATTTTTAAACGGTATGAGCGGTTCAAGTGCTGTGTTTTTAGGATTGCTGCTTGGTGGAATGATGGCTGTAGATATGGGAGGACCTATAAATAAAGCAGCTTATGTATTCGGGACAGGAACTCTTGAAGCGACAATGGCAACAGGTGGAAGTTCGGCAATGGCAGCAGTTATGGCAGGAGGAATGGTTCCGCCAATAGCAATAGCCCTGGCTGCAACATTATTTAAAAATAAATTTACTGAACAGGAAAGAGAAGCAGGACTTACAAACTATGTAATGGGATTCTCATTTATAACAGAAGGAGCGATACCGTATGCAGCATCTGATCCTGCTGTAGTAATACCTGCAAGTGTTATAGGTTCGGCAGTAGCTGGTGCTTTGACTATGCTATTTGCAATAAAGATACCTGCACCTCACGGAGGAATACTGGTAATGGCACTTAGTAATAACTTCCTTCTATATTTACTAGCGATTGTAATAGGAAGTGTTGTATCAGCTTTGTTATTGGGAATATTTAAGAAAAAGGTTTCTGAAAAGTAAGGAACAGCTACAAACAAATTTTTAGAGACGATATAAAACTAAGAAAAAAGCTATGTAACAAAAAAGATATATAGAAAAATATAATAAAAAATGGGAGAAGATACCCCTCGATTGCTGACAATAAAAAAATGTTAGTCTTTGAGGGGTATTTTTTAAAAAAAATATGGTATAATTTAATATAAAACAATTATACAAAGGAGAAGAAAGGTGGAAGAAAAGACTTTACTGAAAATAAACAATCTTACTACAAGTTTTCGTATTAAAGATGAGTATTTTGCGGCAGTGGATGACGTGTCGATTAATCTTAATAAAAACGAAATACTGGCAATAGTAGGGGAATCAGGATGTGGAAAAAGTACTTTGGCAACTTCGGTTATGGGACTTCACAACCCTATAAACACCAAGTCGGAAGGGGAAATACTCTACAAAGGTAAAAACCTCCTTTTATTTAATGAAGCTGAATACAATGATATAAGGGGAAATGAGATAGGAATGATATTTCAGGATCCCCTGTCAGCACTTAATCCTCTAATGAGGGTGGAGGAACAGATAGAAGAAGGACTTATTTATCATACAAAATTGACTAGTACCGAAAGGAAGGAAAGGGTATATGAGCTTCTTCAGCAGGTGGGGATACCTAATTATAAAAGGGTTGCAAAACAGTTTCCCCATGAGCTGTCCGGTGGTATGAGACAGCGGGTAATGATAGCAATAGCATTGTCGTGCAAGCCTTCCATCATAATAGCAGATGAGCCTACTACAGCTCTTGATGTTACGATACAGGCACAGATTCTAGATCTTTTGAAATCATTGCAGGAGGAAATTCACGCAGGAATTATACTTATAACTCATGATCTAGGTGTAGTTGCCGAAATGGCAGACAGGGTGGCAGTAATGTATGCAGGACAGGTGGTGGAAATAGCCCCTGTAGAGGAGCTATTTAACAATCCAAAGCATCCCTATACGAGATCTCTGTTAAACTCTATACCTCAACTGGATCATAATTCAGAAAAGCTCCATGTAATAGAGGGAGTAGTCCCTTCATTAAAAAGATTGATGAGGACGGGATGCAGGTTTTCCCCTAGAATACCTTGGATTGCTCCTGAAGAGCATGAGGAAAATCCTGTGTTACACGAGATTTCTCCAGGACATTTTGTAAGATGCACATGCTGGAAGAAGTTTCACTTTAAGGAGGCTGGAAATGAGGACAGCTTAGAGAATGACAGAAGGGAGGAACAATAATGAGCTTTATGCAAATAAAGGGTCTAAAGGTTCATTATCCTATACGTGGAGGCTTCTTTAACAAGATAGTTGACTATGTCTATGCAGTAGATGGGGTGGACATGGTTATTGAACCAGGTAAGACTTATGGACTGGTAGGGGAATCAGGTTCAGGAAAGTCAACCATTGGAAAGGCGATCATCGGTCTGGAAAAAATAAAGGAGGGAACAATAAGCTATGAAGGGAAAATAGTAGACAGAAAGTTTAGAAACAGGAAATCAGATTACAGCAGAAATGTTCAGATGATATTTCAGGATTCCATGTCTAGCTTGAATCCCAGAAAAAGAGTAATAGATATTATTGCAGAACCTCTAAGGAACTTTGAAAACTTGACTGAAGGAGAAGAGAAGAGCAGGGTTATGGAACTTCTTGATATAGTGGGAATGTCTGATGATGCTCTTTACAAATATCCCCATGAATTTTCAGGGGGTCAGAGGCAAAGAATAGGAGTGGCAAGGGCGGTAGCCACAAAACCGAAGTTAATAATAGCAGATGAGCCGGTTTCGGCACTAGATCTGTCGGTACAGGCACAAGTGCTTAACTATATGAAGGAAATACAAAAGCAGTTTGGATTAAGTTATCTTTTTATATCCCATGATCTGGGGGTAGTAAAACATATGTGTGATTATATATCCATAATGTATAGGGGAAGATTTGTGGAGAAGGGGAAAAAGGAGGAGATTTATAATAATCCTCAGCATATTTACACAAAAAGACTTATAGCTGCAATTCCTGAAATAAGTCCTAATCACAGGGAGGAAAATAAGGAAAAAAGAATATTGGTGGAAAAGGAATATAAGGAAAACGAACTGGAGTATTATGATGAAAATGGAAAGGTATATGACCTTAAAAGGCTAAATGACACCCATTATGCAGCGTTGGCTCATGAGATAGAAGGAGGGAAACAGTAGATGTGGAAAACAGTATTGAGAAGAGTTTTAACGATGATTCCTCAGTTGTTTATATTAAGTGTAATTATATTTATTTTGGCTAAAAATATGCCTGGAGATCCATTTACAGGACTTATAACTCCCCAGACGGATCCGGCAGTGTTAGAAGAATTGAAAAGAAAAGCAGGATTATACGATCCTCTTCATATACAATATATAAGATGGGTAAAAAATGCTTTTCGAGGTGATTTTGGAATGAGTTATGCCTATAAAATTCCGGTAAAGACATTGATAGGACAAAGGGCTACAAATACTCTTGTGCTTTCAATATTAAGTACAGTTCTGACATACTGCATAGCCATTCCTTTGGGAGTCCTTGCAGGAAGATATCAGAATTCAAAGCTGGATAAGGCAGTCGTACTATACAATTACATAAGTTATGCTATTCCTACCTTTGTATTGTCATTACTCATGTTGTGGATATTCGGATATACTCTTAACTTATTCCCAAAGACAGGTTCTGTAACCATAGGGCTTGAACCTGGAACATTTAAGTATCACATAGATAAGCTTTATCATTTGATACTTCCTGCGACAACTTATGCACTGCTTGCTACGGTGGGGACTATACAGTATTTGAGAAATGAGGTTATAGATGCAAAATCCCTTGATTATGTAAAGACAGCTAGAAGTAAGGGAGTACCTGAAAATAAGGTTTATTCAAAACATATATTCAGAAACTCACTGCTTCCAATAGCGGCATTTTTCGGATATACAATAACAGGGGTATTAAGTGGTTCAGTATTTATAGAACTGATATTTAGCTATCCCGGAATGGGAAGTCTTTTTATAAATTCGATAACTACACGGGATTATAGTGTGGTAACGGCACTTATATTATTATTTGGATTTTTAACATTACTGGGAAGTTTATTGTCGGATATTATTATGAGTATAGTAGATCCAAGAATAAGGATAGAATAAGGGGGTGAATAAAGATGTTTAAAAAGAAGAATAAAAATATTAATGTAAGTGAAAAGCCGACAGGAATATCAGTTATTGTAAGAGAACTTAAAAAGGATAAGGTGGCAATGATGTCCCTTATAATACTGGGACTTCTTTTTGCAACAGTTTTCATAGGGTCTATGCTTTTAAATCAGGAAGAGGTTATGAGGATATCACTTTTGGATAAATATGCGGCACCTGGAGAAGGGTTTTGGCTAGGGGCAGATGCAGGGGGAAGAGATATATTAGGGCAGCTTGTGATAGGGGCTAGAAATTCGATAATAGTAGGGGTTGCAGTTACTATTTTTACATCAGTTATAGGTATAATAGTAGGACTTGTAGCAGGATATTATGGGGGAGCTGTAGATAATACCATAATGCGTCTTGTGGACTTTCTGACAATATTGCCAAGACTGATGCTCATAATAGTATTTGTAACAGTTGTACCTAAATATAACCTTGTAACATTTATATTTATAATGAGTATATTTTACTGGACAGGAATAGCGAGGCTTATAAGGAGTAAAGTTTTGACTGAAAGCAGAAGGGACTATGTACTGGCTTCCAAAACAATGGGTACAAGTGATTTAAAGATACTTTTTAGGGAAGTACTCCCCAATATAAGTTCCATAATCATAGTAGATTCCACATTGAATCTTGCAGGAAATATAGGAATAGAAACGGGGCTGACATTTTTAGGATTTGGATTTCCACCATCAACACCAAGCTTGGGAACACTGGTGGGGTATGCTACAGATCCTGAAGTAATGTCATCAAAGCTGTGGGTATGGCTTCCAGCATCACTGCTTATACTGGTTATGATGCTCTGCATAAATTATGTGGGGCAGGCTCTAAAGAGGGCTGCAGATGCAAGACAGAGACTTGGATAAATTAAAAAATATGGTATAATATAATATAATACAGAAATAAAATAGGAGGAAATACAGATATGAAAAACAGAAAGATTATTTTTGCAATAATTACAGTATTATTCATGCTATTGACAGCATGTGGACCGGGAGAAAAGAAAAGTACCAAAGGTGGAGGGGGAGATTCAGTTAATGCGGCTGGACTACCTACAGCAGTGGAAAATGATGGCAAGTCAGTAGAAGGAGCCACATTAAAAGTTGCCATGGTAAAGGATTTGCCTTTAAAGGGAATATTCAACGAAGCATTGTATGATGATGGTTATGATGGTGATGTAATAACTAATTTTGTAGGTTCAAGGATTTTTGATGTGGATGGTAACTTTGAAGTTACAGATACAGGAGCTGCTACATTGACAGTGGACGCACCTAATAAAAAGGTAACAATAAAAATAAAGGATAATGTAAAATGGAATGACGGAACACCCCTTACAGCGGATGATGTTATATTTCCTTATGAAGTTATAGGTCATAAGGACTATACAGGGGTAAGATATAATGAAGAAAGAAGAAAAATAGTGGGAATAGAGGATTATCATGCAGGAAAGACTCCTACTATAGCAGGAATAAAAAAGATAGATGACAAGACAGTGGAAATATCCTTTACTGAAATGGGACAGGGGATTTATACGATAGGAAATGGACTTGTGGGATATGCCCTTAATAAGAAGGACTTTGAAGGGGTTACTATAAAGGATATGGTTTCGTCTCCTAAGTCAAGGGATAAGATAATGACAACAGGACCTTACTATATAACTAAGACTGTACAGGGGGAAAGCCTTGAGATGAAGGCAAATGAACATTATTTTAAGGGAAAACCGAAGATAGACAGGATAACTTTACAAATAGTCAATTCTCAAACAATATCTGCTGCCATAAAGGCAGGGGAATATGATATAGTAATGTCAATGAAGGGAGATTTGTATCCGACAATAAAAGATTTGGGAAATATAACAATATTGGGAAGACAGGAACTATATTATTCCTATATGGGATTCAAACTTGGAAAATGGGATGAAACTAAAAAGCAGAATGTGGAAGATCCAAATGCGAAAATGGCAGATCCAAAATTAAGACAGGCACTTGCCTATGGACTTAATGTAGATCAGATGACAAAGGTATTTTACCATGGATTAAGGGAAAGAGCTACGTCATCAGTACCACCTGTATTTAAAAAATACTATCCAGAGGGAATAGAAGGATTCCCATATGATCCAGAAAAGGCGAAAAAACTTCTAGATGTGGCAGGATATGAGGACATAAACGGAGACGGAGTAAGGGAAGACAAAGAAGGAAAACCTTTTGAAGTGAGAATAGCCGCAATGGCAGGAGGGGATATAGCAGAACCTCTAGCACAGTTCTATATCCAAAACTGGAAGGAAATAGGAATAAAGGCGGTACTTGCCACAGGAAGGCTCATAGAATTTAATACTTTCTATGATAAGGTGCAAGCTGATGATCCTGAAATAGACGTATTCTTTGCTGCATGGGGGGTAGGAACAAACTTGAATCCTGTGGAATCATCAGGAAGGGCTTCCAAGTTCAACTACAGCAGATTTGTTTCTGAAGAAAATGACAAACTTATGAACGAAGTGATCGGGGAAAGAGGACTTACAGAACCAGGATATAAGGCACAGGCTTATAAGAATTGGCAGGAATATTATATTCCAATGGCAGCAGAAGTACCTCTTACTTACAGATATGAAATAATACCGGTAAATAAAAGAGTGAAAAATTTTAGAATAGACTATAATGCAGAAGCAGAAGGATGGGGAATACATCTTGTGGAACTTACAGCAAAGGAACCATTAAAATAGATATATAGGGATACTTGGAAAAATATTATATGAAACGGTATTTTTTGAGAAAACAAAAAATACCGTAAAATCTTATTAAGAGTAAGATTTTACTTTAAAAAATGAAAATAGTTTTGTCATTATAATAGAATGGAGAAAAATCAAAAATATGAATGAATTAAGGGAAAAATTAAAGGAAAGATATTTGAATATAGGGGAATATTTTGTTGAAGGATTTAATGTATCAAAGGAAGTGGCAAAAAAAGAGACAAAGCTGGTGGCAGCACAACTGATACTTGCTATAGCACAAGTGTTTGCACCTGCTTTATCATTTATAAATATAGCAATTTTGCTATTTTTGATAAAAAAAGTCGTGGAAGTAATAGAGGATAGGAAAACCAAGGTAGAAAAGGAAATTATTGTCAAAATTATTAAAATGCTAGGAATTTTTTATTTGTTTAGTATGATTTTTGGAATGATTATGTTTATGGCTATACTATTTTCTGCCGGAAGAGAACTTTTGGATGGAATTGGTGCTTATGGAGAAGACATTAGTCCATACGTTTATTTTATGGGAAATAATAAATGGCTGTTTATTTCGATATCAGTTATTATACCTGGAATTTTAGGTATAATTTATTTAGCAGTACTTCCTTATTTTCTATATATCTATATGGCAAGGGATGTATATATTAGACAAGCCTATAATGTAAATAAGAAACTTAGAATTGGAAACAGGTTAAGGTTGCTTGTAGCTTCAGCTCCAATTCTAATAGTAAATCTGATAACCCATATTTTTATGCCTGATACTATTAATATTGTACTGTCAGTTTTTGTGCTTGTAATAGTAGTTCTGATAACATTTTATTCTATATGTGTACATTCCCTTGTGTCTTTAAATGTGGAATATATGTATAAGAAAAATCAAGGAGAAGACCTTTATTCAGAAAGCTATGTATAAATATAGGAGTAGAAACCCTTAATTTTTGTTTTTTTATTAGATAAAAAATTATTATAATAAAAAAAATTTACAAATTCCTCTTGATTATAAGAAAAAATGTGTTAAAATTATAGTGGAAATTAAAAATATAATTTGGAGGTAGGAAATGAAAAAGATACCTGAGGCGGTAGGGCCTTATTCGGCATTTAGAATAGCAGGAGATTATATGTACATATCAGGACAGTTGGGAATAAATCCTGAAACTCAGAATATTGAAGCTGATACTGCAGAAGGGCAGGCAAGACAAGCTCTTGAAAATATGAAGGCTATTTTGGAAAATAACGGACTTTCAATGGCAAATGTAGTTAAGACTCTTGTACTTTTGGATAATATTTCTGATTTTGTTCCGGTAAATAATGTATATGCAGAGTATTTTTCAGCACCATATCCTGCAAGATCAGCCTTTGAAGTGGCAAAACTTCCTAAAGAGGCATTAGTTGAAATAGAAGCTATCGCCTATATTAAATAATGGACTTGATAATAGTTCCAAAAAATAGACCAGATTAAAGATATTTAAGATTGGCAGAAGCCTATATGGCACAGTTGCTGATATTAAATATCTTTTTTTATAAATTGAAAAAGGGGAATAAAAATGGTATGATATAAACACAGTAAAATATAGATAGGAGGATGTATGATTGGAAGTCTAGAAAATCTTTTAATATGGGTTGTATCCATAGAGCATATTCATTTACTGATTTATATAATGTTCCTGGTGGCAATACTTGTTTCTGAAAAATCACCGGAAAGCATAGTTGCATGGATATTTACCATCACAATATTTCCAGTGCTGGGTTTTTTGCTATATTTGGTTTTTGGGATTAACTGGAGAAAAAATAGAATAGATTCTCTCCAGAATGGGAGCAGGAAAGGACTTTTCGGGAAACTGCCCAGACTTTCAGAAAATTTTTTAAAATACGATCCCTCCCAGATATTTCATAAGTTTAAAGTAAAATCTGAAGAACTGGAGGAAATGATAAGGGATATGAAGGTTTCCAAAAAGGAGAAGGAAGTCATAAAGCTTTTATATAATTCAGAGGGTACATACATTACAAATAATAACTCCTACAAGATGTTTTATGAGGGGAAGGAAGCCTTTGACTCCATAATAGAGGATCTGGAAAAGGCGAAAGAGTCCATTTATATGGAATATTTTATATGGCGTTCCGACAAACTGGGGGAAAAGATAAAGGAAGTGTTAATAAAAAAGGCTAAGCAGGGAATAAAGATAAAACTGCTTTTTGATGGGATGGGCTCCTTTGGAACCATATCCGAGAAATATAGAAAAGAACTGGCAAAGGAAGGGGTGGAGTTTAAATATTTTCTCGATATAAAATTTGCCCTTTCTAAGCTGAACTATAGGAATCATAGGAAAATGACCATTATAGATAACAGGATACTTCATACAGGGGGAATGAATCTCGGGGAAGAGTACATTACAGGAGGAAAAAGATTTGAAACATGGAGGGATACAAATATAAGGATAGAAGGTGAACTTGTACTTCATTATTTGGCGATATTTATAACAGATTGGCTAAATAGTGGAGGAGAGCCTGACTTCGATGCTGAATCGGTGGATAAGATGTTACAGGAACATGCAGAAAAGCCTGTGGAAAATTCCTATCTCATGCAAGTTTCCTCCAGTGGTCCGGACACCGTATGGACAACTTTGAAGTATGTCTATTCAAAGATGATTTCCATTGCAGAAAAGGAAATACTCATTCAGAGCCCCTACTTTATCCCAGATACATCCCTGATAAGCCAAATGAAGATAGCTGCCCTTTCAGGTGTAAAGATAAAACTTATGATTGCAGGGGTTCCTGATAAGAGAATACCCTACTGGATAGCACAGACTTACTTTAGTGAACTTCTGTTGGCAGGGGTGGAAATATACAGATATAAGGCAGGATTTATTCATTGTAAGGACATAGTCATAGATGGAGAAGTGTCCACTATGGGAACATGCAACTTTGACATGAGGAGCTTTGAGATAAACTATGAGATAAACTCGATTTTTTACAACAGGGAAATAAGTCAAAGCCTAAGAAACCAGTTCTATGAAGACCTCAAACATTGTGAGGAAATCAAGGAGGAGAACCTAAAGAAGGTGGTTTTCTGGAGGAAGATTAGAAATTCCCTGTTTAAAGTTGTATCTCCTATCATGTAGTGATCTCTAAAATATAGGACAGTTTAAATTAATGGAAAAGGGGTGTCTGAATAATGAAAAAAAACAGATTTAAAGATGATGGTATAGTCCTGCTGAACAAAAGCAGGGGAATTACTTCCTTTGGAGCCATAAACAGATTGAAAAGACTTGTCGGTGCAGAGAAAACAGGGCATGCGGGAACACTTGACCCTATGGCGGAAGGGCTTTTAATCGTAATGGTAAACAATGCCACAAAATTTTCAGAAGACCTTATAAAGAAGGAAAAGGAATATTATGTGGAACTGGAGCTGGGATATGAGACGGATACATATGATACTGAAGGAGAAGTAACAAAGAGATACGAGGGGGAAATTGTCATTTCCCAGGAGGAAATATCTAGAATAGTGAATAAGTTTCAAGGGGAAATAGATCAGGTTCCCCCTATGTATTCTGCAATAAAAATAGGGGGAGAAAAGTTATACAATCTTGCAAGGAAGGGAATTGAAGTGGAAAGAAAGCCTAGAAGGGTGAATATACACTCCTTTAGGGAAATTAAGCTGGATGTGGGGAAAGTATGCAAGGTTTCCTTTTTTACAGAGGTGGGAAGTGGTACTTACATAAGATCCCTAGTGAGGGATATAGGTGAAAAGACGGGTTTTTATGCAACAATGACAAAACTGGTAAGGACTAAAATAGATAAATTTTTCCTTGAGAATTCTGTTTCCCTTGAAGAAATAGAAGCTGAAATGGAAAAAATGAAATTTACGGGAAAAAGTGAGGAAACTCCCATAGGCAGGAAAGAAAAAATGGAACAAAGTATTATTGAAACACGTATGAAAAAGATGTTTGAATATATGCTGGAAGATGTTATGGAACGGGAAAAACAGGAAAAATTAGCTAAAATCATGAAATTTAAAAATATAGATACAATATTTAATTATGAAAAAATTACAGTTTCAGAGGAGAAATACAAAAACTTGAAAAATGGCATGACTGTAACTATGGGAAGCAAGAAAATAAAAGAATTTCAAAGAATAAATGAAGGAAAACTCTATAGTATTTATATTAACGAAGTAAAAATTGACGAGCAAAAATTTATGGGGATTGCTAAGGTGGTAAAAAAATCTCCTGATAGAATTTATCTGAAAAGGGACAGGTATTTTCTATGATGTCTGATTTCAAAGAATAAGGCTAGCTATATGTAATTGCTATCTCTTTCTGAAGCTCTGAAGGAAGATTTAAAATAAAATAATAAAGTAGAAGTTAAAATTATACGGGCTGTCCTATGGGCAGTCCCCTTTTTTTAAACGATAGAAATAAAAATCATAAGGTGAAATGTAAAACTTTTGTGTAAAGTGAAAATAAGATAGATTTTTATTATATAAAATGAAATTTTTATAATTGAAAAAATAACATTTGTATGTTATAATTAAAAACAAAAAATAAATTAAGTGGGAGAAAAATGAGGGTATTAGGAATTGATCCGGGAACAGCTATTATAGGCTATTCTATTGTGGATTTTGAAGCAGGAAAATACAATGTCCAGGATTATGGCTGTATTTATACAGATAAGGAAGAAGATATGCCTGCCAGACTTGAAAGGATATATGACGGTCTTGATACACTTATAAAGCTGTGGAAACCATCGGAAATGGCTATAGAGGATCTGTTTTTTTTTAAGAACCAGAAAACTATAGTGAAGGTGGGACAAGCTAGAGGAGTTATAACACTAGTGGGTCAGAAAAATGGTCTAAATATATTCAGTTATACACCTTTACAGGTGAAAATAGGGATTGCGGGTTATGGACGTGCTGAAAAGAATCAGGTGCAGCAGATGGTAAAGATGATACTGAAGCTGGAGGAAATACCTAAGCCCGATGATGCTGCAGATGCCCTAGCCATAGCTGTAACACATATAAATTCCAGAAACAGTTTTGGGGGATACACTAGGGGGGATAACATAACAAAGGAACTTAAAAATCTTAATTCAAATAAAATAAATCTGGAAGACTACAAAAAACTTATAAAAAAATAGGAAAGTACAGAAAGAATTAAATCAAAGGAAATAAACGTAAAGAGGAGTAACATACAAGTGGAAGGAAATGAAATGAATATAGTCCTTTTGGAGCCGGAAATACATTTTAATACTGGAAATATAGGAAGAACCTGTGTCTTAACCAATACAAAACTACATCTTATAAAACCTTTAGGCTTTTCTCTTGATGCGAAGGAAGTAAAAAGGGCAGGTCTAGATTATTGGAAGGATGTCCAGTTATATGTATGGGAAGATTTCGAGCATTTTTTTAGGGAAAATATCCAAAAAAATCCTGATTCCAACATATATTTTGCCACTACAAAGACAGAAAAAAAATATACGGAAGTAAAATATAACAAGGGGGACTATATAATGTTCGGTCCTGAATCTAGAGGGATTCCAGAGGAAATTTTGAATAAATATAAGGAAAATAACATAACTATCCCTATGCTACCTCTAGGTCGGTCGTTAAATCTGTCTAATTCGGCAGCTATAATTTTATATGAAGCATTAAGACAGCATAATTTCGATTATTAAATATGTTTTTGTTAAAGAAAGGGGCAATCTGCTTAATTTTTTACAATATAAAAGTATTGATGGGATATTTAAAATATAAGTAAAAATTAGGATTTGAGTAAGAATAGAAAATAGTTGCCAGAAAAAATATAGGTGAAGATAAGGGAAAATAGAAAAAAT
>JBGXYD010000082.1:0-16529 GCA_041815005.1 Leptotrichia sp.
GCCTGTTATTTTTTTATTATAGCTATCCTTATCTCCCATTACACAACTTTCTCTTTACAAATTCATAATAATTCCTGTTTAAAAGAAAGAAAAAAGTGTGATATAACAGTGATAAAAATAAAAAACTTAGAAAAATAATAAAAGACAAAAAGAATACAGAAGATTACATACAATAGAACTTAGAAAATTGAAAAAAAGAATAGGTAGATTGCAGAAAAACTGAATGTAATTGACAAATTGTGTGACACTATAAATTCACTTATATAAAGATAAAAAATTATATAAAGATAAAAAATAGGGAGTCAATAATCAAGCTCCCTTAATTTTTTATTTAATTAGAAGATTTTCTAAAGTATTCTCAAATCCAATTGTGTAGATGTCAAAAAAATTTAGATAACATTGTAAATTAAAATTTCATTTTTTTAAGCTTTCACATAATTTAAAATACTCTCAATTATTGCCTTATTGGAACTGCACAAACTTCACCAACATTTTGGATATATTCACATGAACCGCCACTATTTCTTATAGCCCTTCTCATATTTGCTCTTTGAATTACCCCACAACTACTTATAATCATTAAAATCATTACTAAAAAAATAATTTTTTTCATATTTTCCCTCCTCCAGTTTATATTTGATTTATATATTTTTTGGTTTTAACTTGTTTTATCTTATTATTCCTGGACCAAATCTAAAACCTAAACATTTGTAAAGTTCATATTAAATTTTTTCTCATTTTCTCAACTTTTTCAAACAAAATCTTCCTTATCCTTTCAGGCTCCCTTACTTTCAAATATTCCCCAAAAGAGAGAAGATAACCGTAAAGCCATTCATTTTCATAATTTTCCATTACAACTTGAAAATTACCATTTTTATCTTCTGATATAGCTTCTTCTAAAAATTCATCATAGACACGGTATGCCTGGGATCTATCTATTTCCACTAAAATCCTTATCTCCTTCAGCAAACTGTCTTTAGGGGAAATTTCAAGATTTTCCGTCGACCTTTCAAAATAATCCCCTGTAAAAGACAGTTCCTTTATCCTCGACACCTTAAATTGTCTTATATCCTTTTTTTCCTGACAGTAGGCAAAAAGATACCAAGCTTTCTCCTTAAACCAAAGTTTTAGAGGCTCCACACATCTCTCTGATTTATTCCCCTTTGTGCCATAATATAGGAAGGTTATTACTTTTTTATTCAATATCCCTTCCTTTATCTGCTCAAACAAAATATTTCCTTTTTCTCCATACCTTGAAAATTCCACTTCTATCCAACTGTCTGATTTTTTCTTAAATATTGAACTTAATTTAGACAAAGTCTTTTCTGTATCAGGATAATTTGTTGCCCTTAGGCTCTGGAGTGCATAGAGTATCTCCTTTTGCTCTTTTTCGGATATTAGGGACTTATCTATAACATAGTCGTCCAGTAATCTTATCCCACCCTTTTTACCCCGTTGGGAATAAATCGGAATCCCTGCAAATGTCAATGTCTCAATATCCCTATATACAGTCCTCACTGATATTTCAAAATGTTTTGCCAGCTTTTTAGCTGTTATATCCCTTTCGCTAAGGAGTATGTATAAAATTTCAAACAGTCTTGCCACCTGAACTCCCATTAATTAATATCCTTACCTTCATCATTTTTAGTATTTTCTTCACTTTGATTATTTTCATGATTTTCACTATTGTCAATATCTTCATGATTTAAAGGATTTTCATTGCTTTCGTTATTTTCAATAGTTTGATTATTTTCTACATTTTCATTATTTCCAATGTTTTCATTATTTATACGATCTTGGATCTCTTCATCCTTTTTCTCAATTTCATTATCATTTCCAAAGGATGATACTTCATTCTCAAACCCTTCCATTTCTTCCATTTCCTCTATATCTTCCATCGTTTGAACATCGGCAGACTTTTTCCTTTTAATCATTATAAATGCCAAAATTCCCCCTATGGCTAATACTCCGATAGCTACCCCAATTAATATTAAGAATATCGTATTATCATTTTTATACTTGAAATTTGCCTTATCCCCCTCATAGAAAGTTATTTCATTTTTTGAAGCTGAAACTATCCCCGCCTGAGTAGAATTTTCAATTATTTTTCCCTTTACTTTTACAACCATTTTCTTTATTTTTATTGTTCCCATATCTACAGTAATTGTATTGTCATTTTTTATAAATATTTTCCCTTGATTTTCTTTGGAAGATTTTTCATCCTTTTTTCCATTTTTATCTATATTTTCTTCCTTCGTTTCAATTTTTACAGTATTTTCATTTTTTTCAGCTTGACTGCTTTCAGTGCTTTCGGTATTTTTATTCGACAGTGTAGGATTAAAATTCTTCCCCATTTGAGCCATTTCAGCTCCCGTATTAATAAATAGTAATATTTTTGACAGCTCTTCATCTGTACTCCATTTCATCTTCAATGAATATTTATCTACTGTACTGTCAGTTGATTCTTCCTTTTTCAGCTCGTATTCCTTTATTCCCAGTCTTTCCACTTCCTTTTTCAGTTCTTCCTCAGGCAATATCCCCTTTGTGACTGAAAGTGTTGAAACAGAAGTTCCTGTAAGGTTTGATTCAATATTCATATCTGTTTCTATAGTCATGCAGCTTTGTATTATAGTCAGAACTATTGTAAATACTATTATACCGGCTATCCTTCTCAAATTTAGCTTCATTTTTAATATCCTCCTTATAATTTTATCTTTTCTAAATTCCTATCAATCATCATATGAACTCTGCAATAAGAATATTCCCAGTTTTCTTAAATATTTTTCAGTTATGCTAAAAATAATTTTCTATATTTTATCACATAAGGATTTATTTTAACAAGCCTTTTATTGTTTTTTATATACTTGATTTTATAATATATATCCTGTATAATTAATAAAAATTAATATTTTAATTTAGTATAACCCTTTTATTCTAAAATTAAGGAGGAATTAATGAGAATTCTTGTAATTGAAGATGAGGTAAACTTAAATGATATTATCGTAAAAAAACTTAAACTTGAACGATACGGTGTAGATAGCTGTCTTGACGGAAAGGAAGCTCTTGACTATATCTTTTCAACTGAGTACGATGTTATTCTGATGGATATTATGCTTCCAAAAATAAATGGATTTGAAGTCCTAAAAAAAATAAGAAGTAAGGGAATAAAGACCCCTGTCCTTCTTCTGACGGCAAAGGATAGTATAGAAGACAGGGTGACAGGGCTTGACCTAGGGGCTGATGACTATCTTGTAAAGCCCTTTGCCTTTGATGAATTACTTGCAAGGATTAGGGTACTTCTTCGAAGAACCTCTGATAATCCTGATAATATTTTTAAGATTGCCAATTTGACAGTGGACTGTAACTCCCATTCAGTTTTCCGTGATAACACCTCCATAAAGCTTTCCACCCGTGAATTTACTATTTTGGAATATATGATTAGAAACAAAAATAGAGTGCTTTCACGGGAAAAAATAGAGGAACACATATGGGACTATGACTATGAAGGGGGAACCAACATTGTGGATGTATATATAAGATATCTTAGAAGAAAGATTGACAATAACTTTACTCCAAAGCTGATTCATACGGTAAGGGGTATCGGATATGTATTGAAGGTGGAAAATGAGTAAGTTTTCTATAAAATTAAAAATAACCCTTTGGTATATGGGGCTTATGATAAGCCTTGTTACCCTGTTTCTTATTATTATATTCTACATAAGTGAGAACATAATTCACTCCAATGAGTATAAACGATTAAAACATACTGTGGAATACAGTTTTAATGAAATTAAATACAAAAATGGAGAACTTCTTATAGATAATGACCTACAAACTAAAATTGATACAATTCAGATTTCAGTCTATAATAAAAATTTTGAGTTTATATATGGGGATAACCCATTAAATTTCGACTATGAGGACACTTTTTCAGAAAATGAATCCATAAAGACCGTACGTCACGAAAAGGAGAAATGGTATGTTTATGAATTAAAAAAGGAGTATCCAGGATACGGGAACGTATGGGTTAGGGGAACTTTAACATCTGTGGGGGCAAGTCGTGCCATAGAAACAATTATTTTTATTTCTCTTATTGGATTTCCTTTCTTCCTTATTTTTGCAGGAATAAGTGGATATGTAGTTACTAAAAATGCCTTTAAGCCCATTAACAGAATAAGAAGTGCTGCTGAAAGGATAAACGAAGGAAACGACCTTTCCCAGAGAATTGATTTAGGAACGGGAACAGATGAGATATACACATTGGCAAATACATTTGACACTATGTTTGACAGGCTTCAGGGCTCCTTTGAGAATGAAGTTCAGTTTACTTCTGATGTTTCTCATGAATTACGAACACCTATAGCTGTTATAATGTCTCAGGCTGAATTTGGAAAAAATGATGCCGTTTCCCTTGAGGAAGGAAAGAAATCCTTTGATATTATTCTGAATGAGACAAAAAGAATGTCTCAGCTGGTGGCTCAGCTTCTTACCTTATCCAGAATGGACAGGGGGCATCAGAAACTTAATCTAGAATATGTAAGCATAGGTGAACTTGCTGAAATAGCCATTGATTCCCAAAGGGAAAATGCCCGATTTAAAGACATAAATATAGAAGAGAATATTTCCCTTGATTCTTATGCTTCTGTTGACGAAACTATGATTATAAGGGTATTTATAAATATTATTTCAAATGCCATTACATATGGAAAATACGGAGGAAATATTCTAGTGGAAGTAAAAAAGGACAAGGATAAAATTATAAGTAAAATTTCTGATAACGGGATTGGTATTTCTGAAGAACATATTAACAAAATATGGACAAGATTTTATCAAGTTGATTCTTCTAGAAGTAATAATAATACAGGGCTTGGACTTTCCATCGTAAAGGGAATTATAAAAGCTCACAATGGTAAAATTTACGTGAGAAGTGCTCCTGACCAGGGGACAACCTTTACATTTATCCTACCTGAAAATAATATATCTTCCAGAGAAAATATTTAATTTTCTTATATTTTCATAGTATATAAGATAATTTCTATATGCTTTATAATGAAAAAATGAGAAACAATAAGGAATTTCTTATAAATATAAAACAATTGTAAAAGTTCTCATTTTTCTTTAATATTTTTCTGATATTATAATACTAGGATATTATGTGTAAGTAAATAAATTTAAATAATTAGGAGGTTGCTATGAAAAAATGTATTCTTAATCTATCGGTTATCGGAGCTTTAATATTTGGAATTATCACTTCTGCTAATTTAAAAACAGAAATGTTGGTTAAAGAGGCTTCCAATTTCAACGATGTTGTTCTTATGAGTAACAAGACAAAACTTACTGCTGAAAGGGTTAAACAAATTGTTGTTGCCAGAGTTCCAGGTTCTTCTTTTTCCAATATTACAGAATTTCGTTCAGAGGGAGAAGTTTTTAAAGGAACGCTTACATATAACAATAAAAAATATCAGTTTGAAATCGATGCCTATACAGGTAGAGCTATAAAATGGAATGTAGTTTAAAAAACTAGAAATAAAGACCACAGATAGTAAAAATAAAAATAACGTCATTAGTAAAAGGGAGAAAGACTTTATTAAGATTATATACTTTTACAAATGATAAAAAAATATTATACGAAGAAAGGAGGACATTTTGAAAATAACTTTTTCAAGATTGATATTGTTATTATTTGCTGTTTTTAGTATGTCGATTTTTGCCAAAGGTGATTTAGATAGGCTAAATTTTAACATTGGTAATATAAAAAACTATATAATCGCCAACAATAATACAAAACTTTCTCCTGAACGGGCTAAACAGGTAGCCTTATCCCATTCTAAGGTGTCTGAAAGGGATGCAAAATTTACTAAACTGAAACTGGATCGTGAAAATGGAATTTTTGTTTATGAAATTGAATTTTATACGGAAAGTAATAAATACGAATATGATATTAATGCAAATACAGGAGAAATTGTAGAGTTTGAAGTTGAAAGAAGATAAAAGATTAAAATAGAGACTGTCTTTGGGTATTGGACAGTCTCTATTTTTTCATAATATAAAGTTTTATCTACATCTTATTTTTATTAATAATAGTTCACCTCTATCCTTAGCAGATAAATTCTCCTATTTTATTAATATTTTTGTTAAATCTACCATCATTGTCCCCTTAAAATACCGCCAATAGCTAGAAAAGATTATATATAGTAAATTGCAATATTAAATACAACATTTTTTATTCTCATAATCACTTCCAACTTATTATTATTTAGAAATCAGTTTTACTAGTACACTTTGGTACCCTTCTAATGTTAGTTTCTCCTCCATTACATCCAAATTTCCGTAATTATTTACAATAATATCAGATATTCGTTTATTTTCTAATATTTTTAAGGATATCACTTCTTTTTTATTGGAAAAATTATTTATACATAAAAGTTCGTTTTCCTCATTTTTTCTTAAAAAACCTATTATATAATCATTTTCAAAATCTAAAGAAATAAATTCCCCGTAAATCAGACAGTCTGAATACTGCCCCTTCTGCCTAAGAGCTATTATTTTTTTGTAATGATTAAATATAGAATACTCATCCTTTAACTGTGATTCCACGTTTATGATCTCGTGACTTCCAGACATCTTTATCCATGTATTTTCATTTTTTGTAAATCCTCCATTTAGACTATTATTCCAATGAAACGGTGTCCTTGAATTATCTCTACTCCTTCTATTTACATAATATAGGGATTCCTCCGGTGAAAGTCCTTCATCTATCCCCCTCTGATACTGATCCTTACTGGCTATATCATCAAAATCCTCATGACTCTCTCTTTCAAAATTATTCATACCTATTTCTTGACCTTGATATATAAAGGGAGTTCCTTGCAGAAAGAAAAATAAATTTGCTAGCAGCTTTGCTATTTTAATATGGGCTTCTTTATCCTTTGCCGCTTCTCCAAAGTATTTATCAAGACTTCTTGGGGTATCATGATTTTCCAGAAATGGTGCTCCCCATCCATATTTCTGCAAAATTTCCTGACTTTTAAATATCTTTTCCCTAAGTTCCTTTATTTCTACATCCTTTCTCCTAAAGTATGCTCCATCTCCACTCATATCCAGATCCACATAATTAAAGTCAAAGGTCATAGAAAAAAATCCATTTTCACCAATAAAAGCAGGAAATCTTTCATATTCCAGTTCAGGAGTTTCTGCAACTGTAACACAGTCGTATTTTTTAAATGTATTTTCAGCCAGTTCACTTAAGAATTCTTCTATCCCGGGTTGATTTAAAGTATATTTTATATTAAATCCCAGTCCATCAGAACTATCCACAGGTAAATCCAGATATCTTTGATCTTTTTTAATTGAATTTATGGCATCTACCCTGTATCCTGCAATTCCTTTATCTAGCCAATAGTTTACTATCTGGTAAAGTTCTTTTCTGACAACCGGATTTTCCCAATTTAAATCAGGCTGTTTTCTTGAAAAAAGATGTAAATAGTACATTTCATTCCCATTTTCATCTGTTTCTCCATCAACTTTTTCCCAAACGGAGCCCCCAAAATGGGATCGCCAATTTGTAGGAGGTTGGCCATTTTTTCCTCTTTTAAATATATAATAATCCCTATACTTACTATTAGAATTTTTTAGAGCTTCCTGAAACCATTCATGTTCATCTGAAGTATGATTAATGACCAAATCCAGTATCACTTTTATATTATACTTTTTTGCTTCACTAATAAGCTCTTCTAAATCTTCCCTGTTACCAAATTCTGGATTTATATCATAGTAGTCAGAAATATCGTAACCATTGTCGTCCATCGGAGATTTAAAGATTGGACATATCCATATAAGAGTAATTCCCAACTCCTTAAGATAACTCAGTTTTTCCGTAATTCCTCTTATATCACCTATTCCATCATTATTACTATCATAAAAACTCCTTGGGTATATCTGATATGCCACTTCTTCCTTCCACCATTTTTTAAGAGTTTTTTTCATATCATAATCCTTTCTATTTCTTTATTTCTAATAATTAATAAAAAGAAAAGAAGTATAAATGATATTATAACTTTCTTTTCTTTTTTATGTAAAATTTATGTTATGGTAAATACCAAACTATTTTAATATTAGCTATAAAAAGCAATAATCTGAACTTACTTCAATTCAGGCCAGAAATCTCTGTTTACTTCAATCAAATCATCTAGAATAGCTTTTGCAACTGTTGCACTAGGTACAGTTCTAGATAATGTAATTGCTTGCCACAATTTTTGATAGGATCCTTCTATCCATGCTTCCACAACAAGTTTTTCTACCGAAACTTGCTGCTCCATTAACCCCTTTTGAAATTGAGGTATTTTTCCTTGTACTATCTTTTCCGGTCCATTTGAACCTACAAGACAAGGTATTTCAACCATTGCAGTCGGATCAAAATTGGAAAGTGCTCCGTCATTTTCAACAATCAGAAGCATTCTTTCTTTAGTATTATATGCTATTGCCCTAGCCAGATCCACTATATAAGAGGCATGGTCATCTACATGCAGTTTTGACCCTTCTGAAGTTCCCTTTTCAGCTATTGCCCTGCATTCTCCGAATACAAATTTTTCCCTTCCTTCCATAACTTCATTTGCCCTTGTGTGATTTGGGTCTGAATGTTCCACAACGTAATCTGGGAAGAAATAGTACTTTAAATATGTATTAGGTAAAGTATTCTTATCCAGAAGAACTACATCTTTTGCCTTTGTAAAGGTATCATTCCAGCTTGCTTCTGTATTTTCGCCTTCTATCGGGATATTGTATCCGACTTTTTCTACTTTTTCCCTTAAGGCAGGCATAAGGTCATTTCCTTCCTTATCCCTTATATCTGTCCACCACCCAAAATGATTCAATCCATAATATCTTATAACCATGTCTTTTCTTGATTTAAGTCCTAACATCTCTGCCATTCTAAGCTCTATACCTATTGGCATATCACATATATTTAGTATTTTGGAATCAGGCCTTAGTCTTCTAGTAGCTTCTGCAACAATTGCTGCCGGATTTGAATAATTTAGCATCCATGCATTAGGTGAATATTTTTCCATATAATCTACCAGTTCAAGTACTCCACCTATTGAACGCATCCCATATGCAATTCCTCCCGGTCCACAAGTTTCCTGTCCGACAACTCCATGCTTTAATGGTATTTTCTCATCCTTTTCACGCATTGCATATTTTCCTACCCTTATATGAGCCATAACAAAATCTATATCAGTAAAAGCCTCTTCAGGATCTGTTGTTGCAACAAACTTTATGTCGGGAGCCTTTTCCTTAATTATTACAGCACATGCTTTTGCTATTACATCCTGTCTTTCCTTATCATTATCGTAGAACTTAATCTGCCTTATTGGAAACTTATCCAGATTGTCCAATAACATTAACACTATCCCTGGTGTGAAAGTACTTCCTCCACCTGCAACTACAATTGAAAATTTTTTCATTATTATACCTCCTATAGATTTTTTTATTTATTCTGTAATCTCCACTAAGTTTCCATCCAAGTCCACAATCACACTTTCATAATATCCGTCTCCGGTTGTTCTAGGTCCACTTAAGCACTCAAAACCAGATTCCACAAGTTTTTTTGTCAGACTGTCCACCTTATCCTTACTTCCTACACTAAAAGCAATATGAATAAAACCTGTATTCATAACCGTATCTTCCCTGTCTGTCAGTTCAGGTCTTGTCATAATCTCAAGTCTTACATCACTTCCTGAAAAACTAAGAAAATATGTTTGTAAACCTGTCTTTGGATTGTTGTATTTTGAGTTTGCTGTACCTCCAAAATATTTTTCATAAAATTCTTTTGATTTTTCTAAATCTTTTGTATACAATGCTATATGATTTATTTTCATTTCCTTTGTCTTCCTTTCTTAAATTATTAAAATTTAGAAACTAGAAATATATATAAACGGCTTTTTCAAATTCAAAAGCTACTTTGCTTAAAGTTATATAAATCTAGATATTGTATCATTTAAAACTATTTTTCATAGAATTATTTCATCAAATTTTCTATTCTATCTCTTACAGACTGTACAGTAAGACCTATAATTACTTGGATAGCCTTTCCTTTTCTTAATACTCCGTGAGCTCCTGCTGACTTAAATGCTGAATCAGGAGCCACCTTTGATTCATCTTTTACACTAACTCTTAATCTTGTTGCACAGTTATTAAGTTCTTCTATATTATCCTTTCCACCAAGAGCATCAAATATAATTAATGCCTGATCGTCCAGCTGATCTTTTCCAGTAACCTGTGCTCCTCCTTCACCCTTCATTGCTTTATAGTCTGCCTTTGTATACAGCTTTGCTTCTTCATCTTCATCTTCTCTTCCAGGAGTCTTAAGCTGCATTTTTTCAATCAATGTCTTAAATACTATAAAATATATTCCAGTAAATACTAATCCTACTGCTATTTGAGTTACTATCATTCCACTATGATTTTTTGACATAGGCAGCCAGTTAAGGAATATAAAGTCAAGCAATCCTCCACCCATATTTCCTACAACTCCGAATATGTACATTACTGTTGACATAGTTGCTGCCAGTACCGCATGTACTGCAAATAATACGGGCGCTATAAATAAGAATGTAAATTCCAAAGGTTCTGTTATTCCTGAAACTACTGCCGTAAATACTACCGGTATTAATAATCCTGCTGTTATCTTCTTTTTCTCAGGTTTTGCTGTTGCATACATTGCAAGGGCTATCCCTATTGCTCCAAATATCTTAGAATTTCCATGTAGTGCAAATCCACCTTGAGGGAATAGTGCCTTTAATGGCTCAGTACTTGCTGCAAAATTTTGGATATTCTGTACCCAGTGTGTCTGTATTCCACCTTCTACTACTGCCGGCCCGAATATGAACGGAGTGTACACAAAGTGATGTAATCCTGTTGGTATAAGTATTCTTTCAAGGAATGTATAAATCCATACTCCGAAAGCTCCTGAAGCCACTAGAAGTCCTTGTAGATGAAATATTCCAAGCTGAACTTTTGGCCATACTAAAACTGTTATTAATGCACAAGGAATCATTACAAAAAATCCAACTATATATACAAACACTGATCCCTGAAATACTCCTAGAAAATCAGGAAGTTTTGTATCAAAGAACTTATCATGGAGATAAACTACTATTCCTGCTATTATAATTGCTCCAAATAGGTTTGTATCCAATGTTTTTATTCCTGCTATCGTTGTAAGTCCACTTGTTCCTCCTGTTGCCTGATTCATATCAATTCCAAAGTTCCATAATGTTAATAATGCTGCAACAAAGTAGTTAAAAGTACAGTATAATACGAAAGTTTCCATACATGCCCTTGCATTTGCCTTTTTAGCAAGTCCTATTGGCAGCCCTATTGCAAATAGTAATGGCATCTGCCTAAATACAGTCCACCCTCCTTCTTCCACAAGTTGCCAGAACTTAAACCAGTTTGTTTCAGGATTTGCTATACTCCCGACTATTGAAGGATTTTTTAATACAGATGTTATCCCTACCACTAGCCCCGTAAAAGCGAATAACAATACAGGTGTCATCATTGCCCCACCAAAACGTTGAATTTTCTTTAACATAAATTTTACCTCCTAAAAATATTTATTCTAAATTTTATTTTATCTTACTAAGATATATACCTCATTTTTTATATTTTGTCAATACCTTTACGTAAATGTTTTTGATTTTTCTATTAAATTTACAATTAAGATATATTTTATAATGTTTCCTAATCTATATCTATCTCCACTTCCACACCGTAGTGATCAGATACTACAGGCTTATTTATTCCATTGAATATTACCTTACTACTTTTTACTTTTACTTCACTGTCGACAAATATATAGTCTATTCTTTTTTCTCCCTTATGGCTATCCCATCCATGGATATTTTTTGAAACTGTTACACCATTATCCTTTTCTTCTGCCATTTCATATGTATCGTAAAGATCTTGACCTTTTATTTTTTCATAGTCCTCAGAAGCAGAAATTGCATCTGTATTAAAGTCTCCCATAAGAACCTTTATTATATTCTTTTTCCTGTTTCTATCCATTACAGTTCGAATATTGTCAATCATATCTTCATCTTCATTTGTCGGTAAATTCATATGGCAGCTGTAAAATTCCATTATATGGCCTTTATATTCTATTTCTGCACTTATTATTTTTCGTGAAGACACTGATCTTACCGTATGAGATCGTGTACAATAAAAGTCATCTGTATTTTTTAATTCATGTTTAGTAAGTATTCCTATTCCTTCATCATAAATTCCATATCCTATATGAGAATTACTCCAATGATAGTAATATGTAGTATCGCTGTATTCAGCTATCTTGTTTAAAAGTATCCAGCCGTAGTTATCCTCCCTTATATCAGAATATACCACAGGGCTTGTCATTAGCTGATTTACCTCCTGCATTGCCACAACATCATAGTCCTTTTCTGCTATAGTCCTTGCCAGAATGTCTATCTTTTCCATCTGTTCCTCTTCTATCCATCCATGCACATTAATTGTAAGCAGTTTCATAATTATCCCTTCACTTTCCATATCTCACTTTCATATTGTCTAATTGTTCTGTCTGATGAGAAAAATCCTGCTTTTGATATGTTCCTGATTACCTTCTCATACCATAGTTCTTCATTTTCATAATCTTCCAGCATCTGTTCCTTAATTTTGTAGTAATCCTTTAAATCAATCAGTGTCATAAACCAGTCTTTTGTTACAAGTTCATTATATAGCCGTTCAAGTCTTTCCTTATTACCGAGCTTAACAACTTCATCTGATTTTATAAAGTCTACAACTTCCTTAATTTCCTCATCTTCATAATATTCCTTCGAAACATATCCTTCTGTTTCATACAATTCTATTATTTCATCACTATCCTTACCAAAAATATAGACATTTTCCCTTCCTGCAAGTTCCACTATCTCTACATTTGCCCCGTCCATTGTTCCAAGGGTCAATGCTCCGTTCAGCATGAACTTCATATTCCCTGTCCCACTTGCCTCTTTTGAAGCCAGTGATATCTGCTCTGAAATATCCGTTGCAGGAATTATTTTTTCTGCCAGTCCTACATTGTAGTTTTCCACCAGATATACATTGAGGTATCTGTTTACACTTTCGTCATTATTAATCAGTTCAGAAAGACATAAAATAAGATGGATTATATCCTGTGCTATAATATATGCTGGAGCTGCTTTACCACCAAACAGTACTGTTATTTTCCTTTTTGGAAGCTTCCCACTCTTTATATCCAGATATTTCCTTATGACATATAGTGCGTTCATCTGCTGACGCTTATATTCATGGAATCTCTTTATCTGAGTGTCTATTATGCTTTCTTCATCAATTATTATACCTTGAGTATGCTGTAAATATTCTTTAAGTTTCAGCTTATTATCATATTTTATTTTTTTTAGTTTCTGATGAACTACCCTATTCTGTGCGAACTGAAGCAGCTTTTCAAGATTATCTGCATCTTCTACGTATTCTTCTCCAATCAGTTCCTTCAGATAATCTGCCAGTTCTTCATTTGCCCCTTCCAGCCATCTTCTGAAAGTTATTCCATTTGTCTTATTATTAAACTTTTCAGGGTATATTTCATAAAAATCCTTCAGTTCACTGTTTTTTAGAATTTCAGTATGAAGATATGCCACACCGTTTACGCTTGTAGAAAAATGTATGTCCATATTTGCCATATGCACCTTGTCATCCTTATCTATTATCCATACATTTTCATTTTTATATTTTCCCTTTACAATCTCATCCAGTTTCCTTATAATTTCCACTATTTCAGGAACAACTTCCTCAAGGTATTCTAGAGGCCACTTTTCCAATGCTTCTGCCAATATTGTATGGTTTGTATAACCTGTCATATCTGAAACTATTTCAACAGCTTTTTCAAATTCTATACCATAGTCTTTCATAAGAATCCTTATTAATTCAGGTATAATCATGCTTGGATGAGTATCATTTATCTGTACATAAGCATAATCAGCCAGATTATATATGTTACTTCCCTTTTCCTTAGCTTCATCTATAATCAGCTGTGCTCCGCTGGACACCATGAAATATTGCTGATATATCCTTAGCAGTTCCCCTTTCTTAGTACTGTCATCAGGATAGAGGAAAAGTGTCAGATTTTTTTCTATATTTTCCTCGTCAAATTCTATCCCTTCAGTTATAATATTGTAGTCAATGTTTTCAATATCAAATAAATTAAGATAGTTCTTTGTATTCTTTTTATATCCAAGTACGTCCATCCTCTTTAACCTTGACTTCAGTGTAAAATTCTTAAATTTTACGTCATATACTTTGTCAGTATCCCTTAACCAGCTAATATCTTCTATCCAGTAGTTAGGTTCTGTCGTCTGTTCATTTTTTTTAAACACCTGCTTAAACAGACCACAGTGATAATTCAGTCCTATACCTTCTCCATTTATCCCCAATGTTGATATTGAATCTATAAAACATGAAGCAAGTCTTCCAAGTCCTCCATTTCCTAATGAAGGTTCTATTTCTATTTCTTCAATATCACTGAGCTTTTTCCCCGCTTTTTCAAGTTCTTCCCTTACTTCCTTATATATCCCCAGATTTATCAGGTTATTGGAAAGAAGCTTCCCTATTAAAAACTCTGCTGATATGTAATATACCTTTCTTTTAGAGTCATTTGTATTTTTTGCGTCACTTTCCTTTTTTACATACTCCAGTAAATTATAATATATTTCCCTATTGGTCATTTCTTCCAGTTTCTTTCCTTGGTTTTGTATTAAAAATTTTGTAAAGTTACTCATTATTTTTTTGTCCTTTCATAAATTCTCTATAATAAGTGACATTATACATTATCAATTCTTTTTTGTCAATACATTTACGTAAAAGGTCTAAAAAATCATAATCTTTTATGATTAATCTATTGACTTTTTGTTTTTATCGTGTATACTATTGTATATAAATAAAATTTTAGGAGGTAATATAATGTTTGAAAGAAGTTCAGGTATCCTGCTTCATCCTACTTCACTTCCAGGAAAATATGGAATTGGCACCTTAGGAAATGAAGCCTTTTCTTTTATAGATTTCTTAAAGAAATCCCATCAGAAACTATGGCAGATATTTCCTTTAGGACCTACTGGATACGGAGATTCCCCATACCAGTCCTTTTCTTCATTTGCAGGGAACCCATATCTTATTGATTTTGACCTGTTAATCGGAGACGGACTGCTTACAGAGGATGACCTTAAAAATCTAAATTTTGGGGATAATGAAGAATACATTGATTATGGAGCCATCTATAATGAAAAATTTCCATTATTAAGAAAAGCATATAATAATTTTAAAAATACAGAATATAATCAGGAAAAAAAATATACCAGTGAACTGTTTGAAAAATTTAAAAATGAAAATACTTCATGGCTGGATGATTATACACTGTTTATTTCATTAAAAAATCATTTTAATGGTCTCCCTTGGAATGAATGGCCTGAAGATATACGTAAACGTGATAATAGTGCCCTATTAAAATATACTGGTGAGCTGAAAGATGAAATTGACTATCAAAAATTTATCCAGTACCTTTTCTTTACCCAATGGCTTGACATAAAGAGATATGCCAATGAAAAGGGTATAAAAATTATTGGTGATATACCTATATTTGTTGCTGCTGACAGTGCAGATACGTGGGCAAATCTTGATATCTTCCTTTTTGACAAGGATCTCAAACCTGTAAAAGTTGCAGGTGTGCCACCTGATTATTTCAGTGCAACAGGGCAACTTTGGGGAAACCCACTCTATAACTGGGATAAATTGAAGGAAACCGGGTATAAATGGTGGATAGAAAGAGTTAAGGCGAATCTTTCCTTATGTGATATCATAAGAATAGATCATTTTAGAGGATTCGAATCCTACTGGGCAGTTCCATTTGGAGATGAAACTGCTGAAAACGGACAATGGGAACCTGGTCCTAAAATCGACTTATTTAATGCTATCAAGAATGAACTTGGAGAACTTCCTATTATTGCTGAAGATTTAGGAAATCTTACTCAGGGGGTTATAGACCTGAGGGAAGCTACAGGTTTTCCTGGAATGAAAATTCTTGGTTTTGCCTTTGATTCAGGAGAAGAAAATGATTATCTCCCTCATACTTATACAAGAAACTGTGTTGTCTATACAGGAACCCATGACAATGACACACTGAGAGGATGGTTTGATAAAGCGAAGCCTGAAGACAGGGACTTCGCCATGAATTACCTAAATTCCAGAAATGAAGCAGAAATCCACTGGGATGCTATAAGAGGTGCATGGAGTTCTGTTGCTGATATAGCACTTGTACCTATTCAGGATTTCCTTGGTCTAGGAAGCGAAGCCAGAATAAATACTCCAGGAGTTGCATCAGGTAACTGGCAGTGGAGGTTAAAGCCAGAAGTACTTACAGATGAACTTGCAGAAAAAATAGCTAAGCTTACAAAGATTTATTCAAGATAAAGCAATGTCGTATAATTTTTAAAGGCTGGACGAATTCC
>JBGXYD010000083.1:0-3394 GCA_041815005.1 Leptotrichia sp.
CATCAAATATTTTCATATTATTCTGTTTCTTATAAAGTGCCACTTCTTTTACTATATGAAGTCTTTCCTCTATAAGCTCCACCATTTTTTTGTCTATTTGATCTATCCTATTTCGGATTTCCTTTAAATCTAATTCTTTCATAATATCTCCGCATTATAGTATTTTTTACTATTATAAACTAAAAGGAGAGATTTTACAACAGGTTTTACTTTAATTTCTGTATACCCTAGTAAAGGCATTTTTCATACCCTCCCTCCTTTTAAATTCTTTTTTGCCAGTTTTTTTTATCTTACCAGCTATTTTATCTTTAGTCCCCTGTATCTGTTTATCGTTCCTATAAATTCCTGTTTTCTCGGAAGCGAATAGTTTCCAGGATGACTACTATAGGATGACACACTTTCCAACCCCTTTTTTTCTATCTCCATATATAGCATATCCACTATTTCCTTCAGATTTTTCTCATTATGTAGGTAGTTATCCTTAAAATATTCCAAAAGAACTGCTATTCCATTGGACTGATATCCATCTAAAAGCTGCTCCAAATAGGAAATATCTATATTTTCCCTTCCATATTGGATAACATTTTTTCCCCTTGCTTTGATTCTCCCTTCTTTTCCAGAAAGCTGAAAACTTTTTTTCAGTACAATCCTTTCAGTAACTCCACCAAATCTCTCATTTTCCAATTCCTTTCTGTATTCCTCCGAAAAAGCTATATTTTTTGCCTTTTCAGTCACATCCAGAACCTTGTATTCATCCATCATTATTATATTATCTGCAGCTTCAAAGTAATCCCCTGATCCTCCCACAATAAGTATGGTAGAGACTCCCATTTCCTCATAAAGTGCCTTTATCTTATCAGTAAAAGGGGTAATAGGTTCCTTTTCCTTCACAATCAGTTTTTTCATTCTGATATCTCTTATCATAAAATTAGTTGCTGAAGTATCTTCATCAATTAAAAGTAGTTTTGCCCCTGATTCAAGAGCTTCCATTACATTTGTCGCCTGTGATGTACTTCCACTGGCATTTTCGGTGGAAAAATTTTTCGTATCCTTGTTCTGGGGCAGATTATTTATAAATGGACTTATATCCACTTTTTTTACACTACGTCCATCTTCAGCCCTTATTTTTAAAGCACTATTGTCTGTTATGACATATTCTCTTCCATCTCCGCCGATATGGTTATACACCCCTAATTCAAGAGCATTTAAAAGGGTGGATTTACCATGGTATCCACCTCCTACCACTAAAGTTATCCCTTTTTTTATTCCCATTCCTGTTATCTTATTTCCACTGGGAAGCTCCATAGACACTTGAAACTTTTCAGGACTTTTAAAAGGAACACTATCAAGCAGAGGCTTTGTGGAAACACCGCTTTGTCTCGGTAAAACAGAATCATTTCCAATAAATGCCACAAGCTCCTTTTTTTTCAGTTCCTCCCTTATATATTCCTGATCCAAATAAAGCCTTATCTGGTTTTCCAGCCCCTTTTTGTCAATGTTTCTGTAATATATTCCATTTTCTATTATACTGGGCAATATTTCCTCAAAAAGATTTTTAGCCTCCCTTCCCAGTATCCTTCTGCCTACTGCTGGAAGTTCAGCTTCAAACCTCACCTCTATTTCCTTTTCCCTTATAATTACAGAAGTTCTTTCCAGAACTTCCTGATTGCATTTATCTATATTTATTTTCCCCTTAATATTTTTCGTAGACTTTATCATGTTATAAAAGGACCTTGTCAAAAAATCTCCTGCTGCTATTCTTCTATCCTTTGTACTTAAAAATTTTTCAGGTATTTCGGCTATTTTTCTATCTATTATTACTCTCATCTTTGAGGGAGGTGCATAAGGATCTGCCTGTATTTTGTCTATCTTTAATACAAAATTGTTAAATTTATATTCTCCCTTTAAGCTCTTATACAGTCCATAACTTTTTCCATCCATTGAAAGCAATAATTTTATAAGATCTCTTTCCATTTTCATTTTGCCTATTCCTTTCCTCGAACAAGATTTTATTCCTTTTTCTGATATCTGTTCTTATTTTTATAATTTTATGTTATTATTAAATTATAATATATATGAGGAGGAATGTCTATGTTTAAAAATAAAGTTGCAGTTATTACAGGAGGAGCCAGTGGAATAGGCAAATCAATCGCACAGGAATTTTCAAAAAACGGTGCCTATGTTTGTATCATTGACATAAAGGAAAATGATTTTTTTGTAGGGGATATTTCCAGTAAAGAAATTTTAGAAAAATTTTCTCAAAAGGTAATAGAAAAATATGGAAAAGTTAATTTTCTTATAAACAATGCTCTTCCCCAAACAAAAGGAATAACTGACTGTTCTTTTGAGGACTTTAATTATTCACTTCAAGTGGGTATTACAGCCCCCTTTTATCTTTCAAAGCTGTTTTTACCCTATTTTTCTGATGGAGCTTCCATTATAAATATATCTTCCTCCCGTGACAGAATGAGCCAGCCTGAAACAGAGAGCTATACTGCTGCCAAAGGTGGAATTTTTGCCTTGACCCATGCCCTAGCAGTATCCCTTGCTGGAAAGATAAGGGTAAATTCAATCTCCCCAGGGTGGATTGATAATGATTTTAAGGAATATTTGGAAGCTGACTGCTTCCAGCATCCTGCAGGACGTGTCGGAACTCCCCTTGACATTTCCAACATGGTACTATTCCTATGCTCGGAAAAAGCAGGATTTATTACGGGTGAAAACATATGTATCGATGGTGGTATGACAAGGCAAATGATTTATCATGGGGATAATGGATGGAAACTGGAAAAATAATATTTTTAAATTTATTGTTTTACTATAAATTAGATTCCCATTTTTTCCTCGTAAATCATTAGGTTAAAAAATACAAAAAAATATTTAATGAATCATTGTCAATAAGTGTCTAACTTATGACTTTTTTGTAATATTCTCTAAATTGTTATACACTGCACTTGTATCTCTTGCTTTATTTATCTATCCCATCTTATACTAGACTACTTACTCTATAGATATCCTGTTTCATTGTTTTTAATTAAAATCTAATTTTGTATCTATTTTTTTATAATATCTATATGATATTTTTATATAAGTTCCATCAAGAATACTGCTAATTATTTTTATTTTAAATTTCCTATCTAAATCTATAAGATATTGATCTCCTATTAGTTCTCCTGAATATTTTGATAGATTTCCAAAAAAGATTTCTTTATATGTAAATTTTTTCTCAATTTCTTCTTTTAGTTCAATTGATATTTCTTTATCATTATGAAAAAATTTTTTTCGTTTAGAAATCTCTTTTTTTTTATTTCTAATGAATTTTTTATATATGGAATTTCAAGAAATACAGCTGTATAAAACGTATCATAGGATTTAAGTACAATTATTATAAAAA
>JBGXYD010000084.1:0-2589 GCA_041815005.1 Leptotrichia sp.
TTCTGATCAAAGACGTGGCTTTGATATAGTATTAGGAGGTTCGAAAGGCAGTACATTAATAATCGAGTCTAAGCAGCCAAGAGCAGATGGAAGTATTCAATTAAAAGCTGGTGCAGGTGGAAATATTCAGCTGACAGATGATTGGATAAATGCTGTAAATACTAATATCCATAAATATAACAAAGGAAGCTATCCAGAAGCAAGTACAGCAATAATAAACTCTATAGGGAATGAAAATCTATATAAGGCAGTTTCAGTATTTGACAGGAATACAGGGAAACTAATAATAATACCAGTTGAATAGAAAGGAAGAGGACAATGGAATTTGAAATAATAACAGATTTTGATAATAAGGTGTATACGTTAGAAGAAGCAATTGAGATTACTGAGAGAGGAATAGCTAATTTCAGAAAAGATGAAGAGAAATTTTTGCCGATAATAAGAACAAAAATAGGAAATCTGAGTTTTTGTATGTTACATTTAACAAATCTTTATACGGAAGAAGCAAGACTGGCTCTATTAAAGTATCAGGATGTGGATAAATTTAAAGAAAATATGTATATAACCGGTAAGCTGTTTCTTATGAGTCGAGAAAGAATAAATTTTTTTATAACAGGTTACCCGACAAAGATTTTCCCGATAATAATGTCAAATAATGTAGAAATGAGAGAATTTCTGATAAAAAATATGGACAGAATCACCTACTGGGATAAAGTTAAAGAATATGGACTGACAGGGGTTTCGGGCATAATATTCCAGAACAGGAATATCCTTCTTGCCTTAAAAGGGGACTTTAAGCAGTTGAGGGAGAGAAGTGCAGTATTTGTGGAAAAGTTTCCTAAATCAGAGAAAAAGAGGGTGATAGACCATGAGTTCTATATAGCACTTTGTGACGGCAATATAGAAGAAATGAGGAAGGTAATATACAGGATGCTGGAAAAGAAGACTGCAAGGAAAATGATGTGGGATGTGGAAGTGTTTTTTAATGATTTTCTCCATATTCATGTTCTTCTTTATTCAAAGATAGCATTACTGCATGGATATGACTTAGGAATAGACCATATAAAAGCACCTAAGGAATTAATAGGCAATACTCCGTTGGAAAGCTATCCTGAGCCATATGACTTTATGGAAGGATTCCGGTTTGATTTTACAGAGGAAGAGTGGAAGAAGTGGATAGAAGAAAATAAGAGTTTGATACGAAGGAATAATTATTAATCTAGCTCAAACTGAAGCCTTTAATTAATAAGAAAATGTACTAAAGGATAAAAACTCAGATTTCTTGTATTGGTTTACGAGGAATTTGGGTTTTCTCCGATTTTCTGAACTTTGAAGCTACAAGAGGAGCGAAGAGGACTGACAGATGGCTTTATCATAGATGAAATGATAGGAAAAGCTTTAGCAGAACTATCAGCAGAACAGGGTATAGATGATTTACAGATAATAAGCCTAGATGATCCAAACATAAAAGAGATAGTAGGAGCAGAAGCGATAGCAGGAAGGGCATACCATACAGGAGATGGAGTAGTAGTAATAGTAGCAGACAACATAGAAGACTTTGCAAGTGCGATAGGAACGATAACGGAAGAGGGAAGACACATTTATCATAGGAACAGCAATGGACTGGAAGACTCGGAAGATTATGCAAGCTTTTATGGAGAGCAGTTTAAAAACTATTACAACAGAGTGGCAGGAGATACACCGCTTGTTATGATAGGAAGTGAGTTAGGCTATAATGCAGGACAGCTTGGGAATGACTGGGAAGATGATATAAAATTAAAAGGAACAGCTATTTCAATATCAGGTGGAAAAGGTGTTTTTGGGAGTGGAACATTTTCTTATGGGAAAGATATAGGTGATAATGGTGAAACTTGGTATTATGTAGCAGTTGGTGGAAAAATTGGTGCTGGTGCTGGTGGAGGTTTAGCATATGAAAATATTAATGGAACAATAGAAGGTTCAGATGATCCAAAAACATTAGAAGGTTGGAGTTTTGATGCTGAAATTGGATTAGGGACACCTTTGATTGGAGGAACTTTTGGAGCAACTACAGATTTGAAAAAAGGTGGATATACATTAGGAGTGAGTGGAGGTGCTGAGTTAGAGGCTCATATGGGATTAGGTTTTTCTTATACTCATGTATATAAAGAAAGAGAAGAGGCTTTAAGAAATTTGGAAAAAGAAATGATTCGTAAAAAAATTCAAAAACAAAAGATAGAAGAAGCACTAAAAGAAATACGAAGGAGAGTGAAATAAATGAATATAGAAGCGAAATTAAATATAAAAATACAGCGAAGTTTTACATTTAGAATGGCAATTTTACTTTATTTTTGGATTTTAATATCAGTAATTATTCCGCTGGCTTTTCCAGAAACTTTAGAAGAAAAAATGTATTTATTTTCATTTTTTGTAATAATAAATACAGTAATTTTAATTTATAGAAAATATATTATAAGATTAATAAAATCAAAATCAAAATTAGAATTAGATAATGCTAAATTAGTTTTTAAAACACTATTATTTAAAAAAGAAATTTTTATTTCAGATATAAAAATGCTGGGTTATAGAAAAAGTGAAAAAGATAAAAAA
>JBGXYD010000085.1:0-19817 GCA_041815005.1 Leptotrichia sp.
AAAACAAGGCTCTTAAAACTAAAATTTGAGAGCCGAAAAAAACTAAAAAAAATAATAAAAAATATAGGAGAGTGATTTTTAATGGAAACAATGATAAGAATGTATGTGATTAACAAGGCGATAGAATTTGCAAAAACAGGAATATACAGAGGTGAAATAGTAAATGCAGGAAAGGCAGGAATTTATAAATTTAATGCGTTAGTTGACAAGTTTTGGGATAGAGCTGAAGCTTACATTATCAAAGAAAAGGAAATTGATAGAAAATGGATTCCTGATGTAATAGAGAATTTAGGAGAAGAAGCAATTCATGAAGTTGTTAAGACTTTAAGAGTTGAATTAGATCCTGAAAAGTTAGTGCAAGAAATATTTGATATAGAAAAAGCAGCAACACCTGAAATATTTTAAAAGGAGAAAATGGATGCTTGAAGAAATGCTACTTATAGTTGAATCAAAAGGGCTTTTCCTGGTTTTATTTTTCAGCGGGGTTTTGTTTGGAGTAGTGGCACAGAGGATAGTTGATAACAAGCCTGTAAAACCCTTTTATAAGAGGTTGACAATAGCAGGTATGACGATGTCACTGTCACTAAGCTTTAACAACTGGGTGTCGCACCTCGAAGCCCCTGCATTATATCCGCTAAGCCCCCTGATAGGCTTTTTTGGGGAAGCTATCATAGAAACGATAAATGAAAAAAGGAACGGAATAGGAAAAGGAATTTTAGAATTGTTTTTAGAACGCTTAGGATTTATTAAGAAAGGCGGCAAAGATGAAGATAAAAAAGGAACTTGAAAAGGTGAAAGAATATCACAGAAGCCGAAAATTTGTGCTCTATTTTATAATTTTGATATTTTTTAACAGTGTAATGACACTGAGCCTTAGAGGGAGACAAAGAAACAGGAATCTAGAATACATCTCTGAACAGGTCCACCTAACTTATCAGAGCAAAAAAGATGAGTTAGAAGAAATAGTTGAATACGTAGAATCAAAATCGAAAAATGAAGACATGATAATACTGATAAGCACAAATTTTATAGCTCTGATAATGCTTATCGGTTTTGACAGGCTAGGCGTGTTTGAAAAGACAGGAGATACTTACAGAGCTAATAAAGAAAAAATAAAAAGAGGGATGAATAAAATTAATATCTTTTTATGATAATGGGCAGCCTTAACGGTTGCCCCTCTTTTTTTTATTTATTAAAAATCATGGATATTAAAGGGATAATTAGGGTATTTTATGTATCCTATTTTTTTAAAAAATACAGTATTTATATGTATTATGAAATGCTTGTATTATAAGGATTACAAGTAATTATAATAGGGGTATTTTAGGTGTATTTTTAGGAATATTTTTTGTAGAAATTACCATTATTTTAAAATTTTGAAAAAAATAAAATTATTTTATCAAAAAAGCTTGCATTTTACATAAAAATATGGTAATATATATATGTAGAGAGGAGGTGAACAACTTGAACTTGTTAGAGGTAATACAATTAATAGTCAACCTGCTTATAATCTACGACTTCTGGAAAAAACGTAAGAAGTAGGCACTGACTAAGGGGCGGAAGCCCCTCTCTACAATAAAAAAAGGAGAGTGATAAAGATGATAGGATATATAAACTTAGCATTATCAATAATTATATTGATACTAATAATAAGAAAAAAATAAAAAAGCCCCATTTGTATAATTTGGGGCGACAACTTGAACTTGTTTTGTGATTAAATTATACAAAATAATGTGAAAAAAGTCAAGGAGATATAAGAATGAAAGATAAAAAAGAGACCAGGGGGGCAAAAAAAGGCAGACCGAAACCTATAGGTAGTGGACGAAAAAAAACATTAGAGCCAAAACGGGACAAAGCTTTTACTGTAAGATTTACAGAAAAAGAACTTGAATTTGTAAATAAGAAATTGAAAGAAGTAGGTGGTAGTAAGCCAGACGCATTGTTGAAAATTCTAAAATATAAAAAATAATTTTCCCTAAAATTTTCCCTTGTTTTAAAAAAATGCTATAAAATTTAAAATAAGTATATAAAAAACAAAAAAATAAAATACTGGTATTTTATTCTTTAAAAATAATGGTTTGAAATAAAAAAAGAAAAACAAAAAATGAAAATAAATTAAACAATTTAAATTTGGGAAAAATTTCAAGCTACTAAGAAGAAATAGTTGAATATGAAAAAGGCATGATAAAAATAGAAGTCAGTTATCATGTCTTTTTCTTTTAATTAGTCTGTAAATTCATAATTATAATTATCTTATTTATTAAAGATATGGACTGGATTTTTTCCAGTCTTTTCTGTATAATAAAGTTATATAAATTTGAAAGAGAGAATTAATATGGATTTTAAAATACATTCAAAATTTCAGCCCACAGGGGATCAGCCTCAGGCAATAGATAAAATCGCAGAAAATCTTGAAAACGGAATAACTGATCAGATACTTCTTGGGGTGACAGGTTCAGGAAAGACTTTTACCATTGCCAATGTAATAGAAAAAATAAACCGGCCTGCCCTCATAATGGCACCGAATAAGACATTGGCAGCTCAGCTATATAATGAATATAAGCAATTTTTTCCTGAAAATGCTGTAGAATATTTTGTATCGTATTATGACTATTATCAGCCAGAAGCCTATGTGGTTCAGACGGACACATATATAGAAAAGGATTCTGCAATTAATGATGAAATAGATAAGCTGCGTCATGCAGCAACTGCTGCCCTATTAAATAGAAGAGATGTAATAATAGTGGCTTCAGTATCAGCAATATATGGTCTGGGGTCTCCTGAAGCATATCAGGAAAAATCTATACCCATTGATGTAGAGACAGGATTTGATAGAAATGAGCTTATACAAAGGCTAATATCCCTAAGATATGAACGAAATGATATAGCTTTTGAAAGGGGAAAGTTCAGGGTGAAAGGGGATGTCCTTGATTTACATCCATCCTATCAGGATACAGGGTACAGATTTGAATTTTTCGGAGACGATTTGGAAAGTATATCAGAGATAAATACTCTTACAGGACAGAAAATAAGGGATATAAAAAGAATTACCATTATGCCAGCTACCCATTATCTGACAAATAAAGACACAGATAAGATGTTTAATGAAATAAAGGAAGAGCTTGAAGAAAGAATTAAATTTTTTGAATCCCAGAATAAATTACTTGAGGCACAGAGAATAAAGCAGAGGACAGAATATGATCTTGAGATGATAGCCGAAATTGGTTATTGCAAGGGGGTTGAAAATTATTCCAGATATTTGACTGGAAAAAGGGCGGGCGAGGCTCCGGATACCCTCCTTGACTATTTTCCTGAGGATATGGTTGTATTTCTTGACGAGTCCCATATATCAGTTCCACAAATAAATGGAATGTATAAGGGGGACAGAGCAAGAAAACAGTCTTTAATAGATAACGGATTTAGACTTCCCAGTGCCTATGATAACAGACCCTTGAAATTTGAAGAGTTTTTCAGTAAAGTTCCTCAAGTGGTCTATATATCTGCCACACCAAGCGATTATGAACTGGAACAGTCAAAGGATGAAGTTGTGGAACAGCTTGTCAGACCTACAGGGATAGTTGAGCCTCAAATCGATATAAGGGAAACAAAAAATCAGATAGATAATCTAATGGATGAAATAAAGCTAAGGACTGCCAGGGGGGAAAGGGTTCTTGTTACCACATTGACAAAAAAAATGGCGGAAGAGCTGACAGACTACTATTTGGAATTTGGAATAAAGGTAAAATATATGCATTCGGATATTGATACCCTTGAGAGAACTGAAATAATAAGAGGATTGAGAAAAGGGGAGTTTGATGTCCTTGTGGGAATAAATCTTTTAAGGGAAGGACTTGATATTCCAGAGGTTTCATTGGTTGCAATTCTTGAAGCGGACAAGGAGGGATATCTACGTTCGAGAAGATCTTTAATACAGACTATGGGAAGGGCTGCCAGAAATGTGGAAGGAAGGGTTATTCTTTATGCTGATAGGGTTACTGGATCCATGCAGGAAGCCATAGATGAAGTAAACAGGCGGCGTGAAGTACAGGAAAAATATAATATAGAAAATAATATAAATCCTAAATCAGTTGTCAGAGAAATTGCAGAATCTCTCGTAGACTATGAAATAATAAAGGAAAATGAAGCAGAAAAAGTTAAGAAGGAGTATAAAAATCAAATAGAAATAGAAAGGGAAATAAGACGTTTGGATAAGGAAATAAAAAAACTTGCTGAGGAGCTTAACTTTGAGGAAGCAATAAAAGCAAGAGATAAAATGAATGAACTAAAAAAACTGATAATAGAGCTTTAAGAAAAGCATCTTATGAAAGATGAAAAAACAAAAATCCATTATTGAATAAAAAATTGTAATAAAATGTGATAAATTAAATAAGAAAGGCGGGTATAAAGATGAATACAATATACTGCTATCCTGCATGTGGAACATGTAAAAAGGCATTAAAATGGCTAGATGAAAATAATGTGAAGTATGTAAAAAAGCATATAGTGGAAGAAGCACCGAGCTTAAAAGAGTTAAAGGATATTTATAAGAAAAGCGGTTTAGAACTGAAAAAATTTTTTAATACAAGTGGAAACACGTATAAGGAAATGAATTTAAAGGATAAGCTAAAGAAAATGACACAGGAGGAGCAGATGCAGCTGCTGACATCAAATGGGATGCTTATAAAAAGACCTATTATTATATCGAAGGATTTTGTACTTGTGGGATTTAAGGAAGAAGAATATAAAAAAATATTTATAAAATAAGAAAAATAAGGAAATTAAATATAGGGGAGTGAAAAGTAAATGCAGGAAGTGAAACAGGCTGTCTTTACAGTGAGTGAAGTAAATAGAGCTATAAAGCAGTTTATAGAGGGAAGTCCAATATTTAAAAATATGTTTATACAGGGGGAATTATCAAATATAACATACTATAAGTCGGGGCATCTGTACTTTACCCTGAAAGATGACAGGGCAAGTGTGAAATGTGCCATATTCAAATACGCCTATAAAAATATCCCTTCTGACCTGAAGGAGGGGGAACAGGTGAAAATAAAGGGGAGTGCCACAATTTATGAAACTAATGGGAGTTATCAGATAATAGCGGAAACATTGGAAAAAACTAATAAATTGGGCTCTCTTTTTGAAAAGCTTGAAATGCTTAAAAAACACTATCTTGAAAAGGGATATTTTGATGAATTTCATAAAAAGCCCTTGCCCTTATTACCTTTAAATATAGGAGTGGTGACAGCGGAAACAGGGGCTGCCATAAGGGATATAATAAATACAGCCCATAAAAGAAATAAAAATATAAATATTTATCTTTATCCTGCGAAAGTTCAAGGGGAAGGTTCGTCTGTTGAAATTGCAAGAGGAATAGAGTTTTTTAACAGGAAGGAAGTCAGGGAAGAATTGGAAATAGATGTGCTTATTGTAGGTCGTGGGGGTGGAAGTATTGAAGATTTATGGGCCTTTAATGAGGAACCTGTAGTTGAAGCGATTTTTAATTCAGAACTTCCTGTAATTTCTGCGGTGGGACATGAGATTGATAATTTACTTTCGGATCTTGTCGCTGACAAGAGAGCGGCAACTCCCACACAAGCGGCAGAAATATTAATTCCTGAAAAATCGAGCTTAAAAAGAGAGTTATCTTTGAGGGAAAGTACACTTAATAAGATTCTCTTAAACAAAGTTGCTATTATTAAAAAAGAATTGGAACAGAGGAAAAACAACTATTACATTAAAAATTACATAGGTATGTTAAATGACAAAAAACTTTTCTTAATGAACATGGAACAGAGTCTCACAAGGGAACTAAAGAGGATTATGGAAAAGGGAAGGGAACAATTTAATTTTAGGAAGGGAAGACTAAACAGAATAGATTTGAAAAAGGTTCTGGAGGTACATCGGGAAACTCTTAAATTAAAGGAAAAATCTATAAATACCCAAATTGGAAATAAACTTAAAACAGTAAAAAAAGAAATAGAGTATAGAAATATAAAGATATCTAAATATTCAGTAGAGGACATATTGAAACAGGGTTATACACTTACAAGAAAAAATGGGAAAATTATAAAAAGAGGTATTGAGCTGAGCAAACTGGATAACTTGGAGATACAGTTTTCCGATATGAAAATAAAGGCAGTGGTAAAATAACATGAGATTTTAATATTGTTAGCAAAAAACTAAAAAATAAAGAGATATTTTAAAAGAAAAATCTAGTTTTGTAAAAGGCTGTAAGAGTATCTTAAGGAGGACAGGACATGTCAAAAAGAAAGGAATATCTATCGTGGGATCAATATTTTATGGGACTGGCATTTTTATCTGCCATGAGAAGTAAGGATCCTTCTACACAAGTGGGAGCATGTATAATTGATGAAGATAAAAAAATAATAGGAATAGGCTATAATGGTTTTCCCATGGGGAGTTCAGATGATAAGATGCCATGGAACAAAGAGGGGGAATTTCTTGAAACAAAATATCCTTATGTGGTCCATGCAGAGTTGAATGCCATCCTTAACAGCATAAAATCATTAAAAAACAGTACAATCTATGTAACTCATTTTCCATGCAATGAATGTGCCAAGGCAATAGTTCAGTCAGGGATAAAAAAGGTGGTATTCTATTCTGATAAACATAGGGATTTGGATTCAACGAGGGCATCGAAGATGATTTTTGAGAATGCTCAGGTAACAATGGTACATCTAGAAATGGATATAGAGGGGATAAATATAAAATTTGAGGACCGATGATTTTTAATAGAAATTTTAAATTAAAAATAATGTAGATTTTAAATTTGCAAACACATCCAATAGGACAACATCAAAAAAGACAATCGAGTAAAATGTAAATATGACAAAAATTGGAATAAAGGGAAATACAATATTTCTTGTATTTGCAATAAGTCGAAAGGAATGATAAAATAATGTTTAGAAGAACTGAAGTGAAGGATTTACCACAGGTGATAAAATTAATAGAAAAGGCACAGGAAAGAATGAAAAATTCAGGTCTGGATCAGTGGCAGTATGGATATCCGAATGAGGAGGTAATTTTAGAGGATATTGAAAAGGGTATCAGTTATGTACTGGAAGAGTCCGGAAAAATAATATGTACAGGTGTGCTTACCTTTGAAAGGGAGGCCACTTATGAAAAGATGAAGGAAGGAAATTGGATATCTAAAGAGGGAACAGGATATGGGGTAATTCATCGAATAGCAGTATCCGAAGAAAAAATAGGAAAAGGAGCGGCAGGAAAACTTCTAAATAATATGGAAAAGGAATGTATAAAAAACAAAATTTATAGTATAAAGGTGGATACACATGAAAATAACGAGCCCATGAAGAATTTCCTACTTAAAAATGGATTTTTATTTTGTGGAGTAATTTACCTGGATAGGGGACCTGAAGAAAACTCAAAAAGGATAACTTTTGAAAAATTATTGGAGAAATAGAGGAGGAATTATATGAAGTTTGAAACTAAGGCAATTTATGGAGTAAGGGATAAAAATAGAAGGGATAGCACAGGAAATGTTATAAATATGGCATCAACATTCCAAGTGAAGGAATTTGGTGTAGAGCAGGAATTTGAGTATGCAAGGGTTTCTCAGCCTACAAGAGGGGAATTTGAAAAAATAATGGCAAAATTGGAAAATGGAAAATATGGATTTGGATTTTCTTCAGGAATGGCGGCAATTACTTCAATTTTTGCAAACTACAAATCAGGGGATCATATTGTATTAGGAATAGATATCTATGGGGGAACTTACAGGGTTATTACGGATATATTCAGTAAATATGGTCTAGAGTATACATTTGTGGATACGACGGATTTAAAGGAGGTGGAGGCTTCTGTCAGGGATAATACAGTTGCCCTTTTTATAGAAACACCTTCCAATCCATTACTGGATGTAACAGATATAAGGGGGATTGTGGAAATTGCAAAAAAACACAATCTTATTACAATAGCAGACAATACATTTATGACACCTTATTTACAAAGACCTCTGGATTTTGGTGTAGATATTGTAGTTCATAGTGCCACAAAGTTTTTGAGCGGACATAATGATGTACTTGCCGGAGCTGTGGTGGTAAACTGTGATAAACTGGCTGAAGATATTTTATTTATCCAAAAGACAATAGGTGCAGTCGTTTCCCCCTTTGACAGCTGGTTATTAATCAGAAGTTTAAAGACATTGAAAATAAGGGTGGATGCAGCCCAGAAAAATACTTTAAAATTAATTGAGTTTTTTAAGGGGAGACCTGAAGTGGAAAAGGTATATTTTCCTACAGAAACTGAAAATAAAGGGAAAATAATACATGAGAGTCAGGCGGATGGAGGTGGAGCTGTATTTTCCATTAAATTGAAAAATGACAGTAAAGTCAAGCCTTTTTTTGAAAAACTTAATATTGCCTTATCGGCAGCCAGTTTAGGTGGAGTAGAAACTTTGGTGACACATCCCCATACAGTTACTCATGCTGAAATGCCGGAAGATGAAAAAAATGCCAGAGGAATTACAAATTCCTTGATAAGAATAGCAGTAGGAATTGAGAATATTGAGGATCTTATTGAAGATTTTGAAAATGCACTTAAATAGTTAAAAATAAAATATAAGGGAAAATGGGATGAAAAGAGTAAATAGATTAAGGATCGTACTATTACTGATATTTACCATCTGTATAAACATATTTTCCAACAGCAGGATATATAAGGTACTATATGTAAGTGATGGAGATACTATAGCGGTAAAGAAAATAGAAGGTCAAAAGGAAGTAGGAAATCTTGTGAAAATTCGTCTGTTTGGAATAGATGCCCCTGAACTCAATCAGGATTACGGATATGAAAGTAAGGAATTTCTACTGAAACTGATAAGGGGAAAAAGGATAAAAATAGAAGGAACTAAAAAAGACCGTTATGGAAGGCTTTTAGGGACAGTATACTATAATAATGAAAATATAAATGAAAAAATGGTTATGACAGGAAATGCATGGTGGTACGAAAACTACGATAAGATAAATAAGAGAATGAAGCAATATCAAGAAAATGCCAAGAAAAACAAACTTGGGCTGTTTTCAAGGAAGGGACATATCCCTCCATGGGAATTTAGGAAGAGGAAAAGGAAAAAATAGTTTTTGTTGTATTTATCATAGATGTATACTTAGGCAATATACATAGAAATAGAATTTTCCATTAAATTTTTCTTATACCTATCGGTGATAACTATCTAAACTGATAGTATAGATAGTTATTCAATACGGGGTATACAGGCAGAAAGTTGAAAATAATATGTTATATGAGGAGAAGAAATGTTTATAGATGAAAGTGTAATTACAGTTATTTCAGGAAACGGAGGGGATGGAGCTGCAACCTTCAGACGAGAAAAGTTTGTCCAGTTTGGGGGACCTGACGGAGGAGACGGAGGAAAAGGGGGAGATATTGTCTTTATGGCGGATCCCAACATAAATACCCTTGTAGATTTCAAAAGCAGTAAGAAATTTAAAGCTGAAAATGGGGAAAAAGGAAGCGGATCCCGTTGTAAAGGTCGGTCAGGGGAAGACCTTCTAATTAAAGTTCCTGTGGGAACCATGATAAGGGACTTTGAGTCAGGAAAGCTTCTATTGGATTTAGATAATCCGGGAGAAAAAGTGATATTTTTAAAGGGAGGAGATGGAGGAAGGGGAAATATACATTTTAAGTCCTCTGTAAGAAAAACTCCGAGAATTGCAGAAAGTGGTCGTGAAGGTGCTGAGCTTAAAATAAAGATGGAACTGAAACTTCTGGCTGATGTGGCATTGGTCGGCTATCCGAGTGTCGGTAAATCAAGTTTCATAAACAAGGTGTCCGCAGCCAATTCCAAGGTGGCAAGCTACCATTTTACAACTTTAAAGCCTAAACTGGGGGTTGTAAGAATGGGAGATGAAGAAAGTTTTGTAATAGCTGATATTCCTGGCCTTATTGAAGGGGCACATGAAGGTGTGGGACTCGGGGACAGGTTTTTAAAGCATATAGAAAGATGTAAACTGATAATTCACATTGTTGATATTTCAGGACTTGACGGAAGAGATCCAAAGGAGGATTTTTTAAAAATAAACAAAGAACTTGAAAATTATAGCAAAAAACTTTCTCAAAAAATTCAGATAGTTGTAGCAAATAAGATAGATATGCTGTATGATGATGAAATATATGATGAATTTGAGAAGTTTATCAAAAATGAAGGCATAGAATACGTGTATCCTGTTTCAGTGATTTCTAATGAAGGTCTAAAGCCTGTATTACAGAAGGCATGGGAGCTTATTCAGGAAATTCCTAGGGAGGAGCTGGAAGAAAGTCATTCTGTGGAGGAACTTTTAAGGGAAAATAGACATAAGGAACCATGGATTATTAAGAAACTGGATGAAAATATATTTGAAGTGGATGGAAGAATAGTGGACGATGTCTTGAAAAAATATGTTTTTACAGGAGATGAGGGGATTATCAGTTTCCTTCAGATGATGAGAAATTTGGGAATGGAAGTGGAGCTTGAAAATGCAGGAGTTCAGAAGGGTGATATAATAATAATTGCAGGATATGAATTTGAATATGTTATTTAAAGTGAAAAGTAGGTGGGACATATGCTGTATAATGTAAAAGGTCTTGTAATAAGTGGCCCTACCGGTGTAGGAAAAACGGACATGTCAATAAAAATGGCAAAGTTGCTTAATTCAGAAATTATTTCAGCAGATTCATCCCAGATATATAGGCATATGAATATAGGAACTGCTAAAATTTCCCTTGAAGAAATGCAAGGAATAAGGCATTATATGATAGATGTAGTTGAACCTGGAGAAGATTTTTCTGTGGGGAATTTTGAAGTGCGTGTAAATGAAATATTGAAAAAAAAGTGGGAAAACAAGGAAAATATTATGCTTGCAGGGGGTACAGGGCTATATATAAAGTCAATAACTGATGGACTTTCGCGGCTTCCTGCAAAAAATGAGGAGCTCAGAAAGAGTCTTGAGGAAAAGTCCACTGAAGAACTTACTGAAATACTTAAAAAATTGGATAAGGATTCCTTACAGGAAATAGGTTTAAATAACAGAATAAGGCTAATAAGGGCAATAGAAGTGTGCATGCTGACAGGTGGGAAGTTTAGCAGGCTAAAGGGAGAAAATGTAAAGAATAACAAATATGACTTTCTAAAGGTACTTCTAATCAGGGAGAGGGAAGAGCTTTACGAAAGGATAAATAAAAGGGTAGATATGATGATTTGTCAGGGGCTCGAGGAGGAAGCTGCAAAAATATATGAAGATTATAGGGAAGTACGAAGTAAGATAGTTTCCATAGGATATAAGGAATTTTTTAGATATTTTGATGGTGAGATGTCCTTTAATGAAACTGTGGAGGAAATAAAAAAGGAGAGCCGTAGGTATGCTAAACGTCAGCTTACATGGTTTAGACGTGAGAAGGACTATATGATATATAATTTATCAGAGGAGTCAGAGGACAAAATAATGAAAAATATATACGATAAATGGAACAGTTGAGAGTAATCTTTATTATTTTAAAAAAAGTAGTTATAAAAATATAAGAACATTGGATATATAATAAAAAAAACTAATAAACTTCTATATCTATTGACAACCTATGAAAATCAAGGTATAACATATTGAAAATGAATTACTTCATAATTAAATTTATTTGTAGTTTTTACTGACATGAGGAGAAGAAAAATGAGTGATAAAGAAACTATAAACTCTAAGTTACAGAGTTATATACCACTGGTGGATTTTCTATCTGTTATACTAGGTAAAAATAGTGAAGTGGTGTTGCATGATTTAAAAAATCTTGATAATTCAGTCGTTGCTATTAAAAATGGACATATTTCCAACAGAGAAATAGGAGCTCCTGCAACTGATCTAGTTTTAAAAATATTAAAGGAAGGGAAAAGGGAAAAGAGGGATTTTATAGCGAATTACAAAGGGATAGGGAAATTTAATAAGCCTCTTAAATCAGCTACATATTTTATTCGAGATAATGACGAGCTGATAGGAATGATATGTGTAAATACCGACGAATCTATATTTGAAGGATTATATTCTGTAGTTAAGAAAATACAGGATAATTTTATGTTATTGGAAGGCAATATGGGGGAAGTTCCAGAATCGGAAAAGTTGTCCCAGTCAATAGAGGAAATGGCACAGGAGGCAATAAGAGAAGTGTTGGCAGGACAAAATGTATCAATTGAATATTTAAAACAGCGGGATAAGCTGAATATAATTGAAATATTGTATTTAAAGGGAATTTTTCTTTTAAAGGGGGCAGTTGTAGAAATTGCCAAATCTTTAGGGATGTCAGAAGCCAGTGTTTATAGGTATGTCCAAATTATAAAAAGACAAGAGGATGAAAAGATGAAGTGATTCAGCCAGTCTTTCAATATTACAAAATAAAATAGGGATTTATAGGAGGTAAAATTGGAAAAAGCAGTTGTAATTTTAGCTCATCCTGATATGAAGGGTTCGAGGGTGAATAAAAGGTGGAAAGAGGAACTGTTAAAACATGACAGTAGGATTTTGGTTCATGACCTGTATGAAGAATATCGTGATTACAATATAGATATCACTAGGGAACAAAAACTTCTTGAAGAATATAATAAGATTATTTTACAGTTTCCCTTTTATTGGTATAGCAGCCCTCCCCTCTTAAAAAAGTGGATGGATGAGGTTTTGGAATACGGTTGGGCATATGGAGATGATGAGGATATAGACTATAATCTGAAAAATAAGAAAATCGGTATAGCAGTATCGGTGGGTGGGTCTGAGGAAGAATATAATAAAAAGGGATTAGTTTCCTATACTATGGACGAGTTACTTTCTCCTTTTTTGGCAACTATAAATTATATAGGAGCTATACATAAGGGTAATTTTATACTATTTGATGCAGTTCCTGAAACTCCAGATAATGTAATAAGGGAAAGTGCTAAAAAATATATAGAATTTATTTTAGAAAAGCAATAGAAGCTATAAAAAAAGAGAATTTAAAATTGAATCGATGAATGTATCAATTTCAAAAAATTCTCTTTTTTGTTTGTAAGTAAATAGATTTATTTTATTATTTATTGTTAGTTAAGTTATTAAATAAATATCTAAGCCTGCTTGCTACCATTTTTATTCCCACATGGTTTTCCTTTCCTCTGGGGATAATAACATCGGCATATCTTTTTGAAGGTTCGACAAATTCAAGGTGCATGGGCTTGACAGTTTTAATATATTGATTTTTTATACTTTGAAAATCTCTGGCACGTTCTATCAAATCCCTTTCTATTCTACGAAGAAGCCTTTCATCGTCATCAGTATCAATAAATATTTTCGCATCAAATAATTCCCGTACTCTCTCCATAGCCAGTATGAGTATTCCTTCCACTATTATTATATTGGCAGGTTCTATATGCTCAGTTTCATCTATCCTGTTATGTGTCTTGAAATCATAGACAGGTTTTTCTATGGGATGTCCATCCTTTAGGGTAAGTATATGCTCAACAAGAAGATCAAAATCTATAGAATCAGGATGATCGTAGTTAAGTAACACTCTTTCATCATACGAAAGGTGGTCATTTCTTTTATAGTATGAATCCTGTTCCAGTAAAATCGAATTAATACTGGATTTTTTTAAATTCTCTATAATTGCTTTTGTAACACTTGTTTTACCTGAACCGGTACCACCGGCAATACCTACTATTATTGTCTGATAATTCATATGAATAATCCTCCTGTATTAGTTTCTTTAATATAAAGTATATAATAGAAATGTAAAAATTCAAAGAAAAATTTTATTATAATGTAAAAAAACTAAGCATATTCAAATAAATGAATGGTATATATTTAATATAATAAAAATTTACAAATGAAAAATATATTGGTAATAATGGAAAAAAGAATATTTTTGGAAAGGAAATAACTAATGAATATAAAAGAAATAAGTATACAAGATAAGATGAGCAAAGTTAAAAAGGTTATGGAAAGGAAGAATTCACTTGAGCATGCAAAGACTCTCCTTCATTGGGACTTGGAGACAGAAGCTCCTTCTATGGCAGTGGAAAGAATCTCAAAAACATTGGGATTTTTTGCAGAGGAAGAATACTCCACAGTAATAAATGAAGATTTTAAAAATTTGGTGTATAGTATCGATGTGGAGAAGTTAAATGAGATAGATAAAAAAATAATAGAAGAAATTAAAGAGGAATTTTTTGAAAAAATGGAGAAAATACCGAAGGAAGAGTACAGAAAATATTCTGAACTGAAGATACTGTCGGTAAAAAAATGGGAAGAGGCTAAAAATAAAAATGATTTTGACTTATTTAAAGGTTATTTAAGTGATATAATAGAATTTCAAAAGAGATTTATAAAATATAGAGGATATGAAGGGCATCCCTATAATGTTCTTTTGGATGACTATGAAGATGGAATGACGGTTGAACTGGTCAATGATTTTTTTGAAAAGGTAAAGACAAGGCTTTCCCCTTTTATAAAGAAAATTGTGGAAAAGGATCAAGGTATTGAAAAGATTCAAAAGGAGTTTGAAAAAATTAACTTTGATAAGGAAAAGCAGAAGAAACTTTCACAATATTTGCTTGATATAATGAAATTTAATATGGAAAAGGGGGTACTAAAGGAAAGTGAACATCCTTTTACTACAAATATAAACAATAAGGATGTCAGACTTACAACCCATTATTATGAAGACAATCTTCTAAGCAGTATTTATTCCACTATACATGAGGCGGGTCATGGTCTATATGAGCAAAATATTGATGATGAAATAACGGATACTATATTGGGTGGAGGGGTTTCAATGGGAATACATGAATCCCAGTCGAGAATATATGAAAATATGTTTGGAAGAAGTAGAGAATTTCTAGGTTTTTTATATGAGAAGATAGATAATTTATTTGAAATTTCCAAAAGGGGAATTTTGGAAGAGGAATTGTACAGACTTGCAAACAGGGTGAGAAATTCATTTATAAGAGTTGAGGCAGATGAACTTACATATCCGATACATATATTGATAAGATATGAATTAGAAAAGGAAATATTTGAAAATCTGACGAATAAGACTGATGTGGATGCCCTTGTGGAAAAATGGAATGACAAGTATGAGGAGTATCTTGGAATAAGACCTTCAGACTTTAGGGAGGGAATATTACAGGACGTACATTGGTCAGAAGGGCTTTTTGGGTATTTTCCTTCCTATGCACTGGGAAGTGCCTATGGATCCCAGATATATCATGCGATAGGAAAAATAACAGATATTGATGAAAATATGAAAAACGGAGATTTCACAAGAATAAATGAAATATTGAAAAATGAAATACACAAATATGGTAAGCTGAAAACTCCAATAGAACTGCTTAAGGATATGACAAAGGAGATTTTTAATCCAGAATACTATATAAATTACCTTATTGAAAAATATTCAAAAATATACAATGTGGAAGTTTAGGATATAATAATTTTACAAAATGATCTAATAAGTAAAAATGAAAGGAGAATAAACGGAGATGATAAGTACACAGAGGGACATGAAGGAAATTCAGAAAAAATTTAAAGATATGGAAGTAAAAAGTTTTGCAAGGGAAGTCATAGAATTTATAGATGATAGTCCAAGTACATACCATGTGGCGAAAAATTGTTCTGCCATTCTTGAAGAAAACGGATTTGAAAGGCTTAATCCCCAGAGTAAATGGACATTGAAAAAAGGAGGAAAATATTTTCTTAAAAGATCCAACTCAAATGTGATAGCTTTTACACTGGGAAAAGATATAGATATTAAGAAGGGATTTAAAATTTTCGGTTCCCACACGGATTCTCCCGGATTTAGAATAAAGCCCAATCCTGAAATGATAGCGGAAAATTTAATAAGGCTAAATACGGAAGTGTATGGGGGTCCTATTTTAAGTACATGGTTTGACAGACCTTTATCCATAGCCGGTAGGCTTGTGGTGAGAAGCGATAACATATTCTTACCAAAAACAGTAGTAATAAAAATAGAAGAATCGTTAATGACAATACCTAATCTTGCCATACATCAGAATAGGGAAGTAAACAACGGGTACAAGATAGACAAACAAAATAATACTCTCCCTGTAATAGGACTTATAAATAATGAATTTGAAAAAAATGACTATATGATAAACCTTATATTAAGTAAAGCAGGGATAAGAAAGAAAGATTTACTGGATTTTGATCTTTATGTGTATACAACAGAAAAAGGTACTCTTCTAGGTGGAAATGAGGAATTTATATCAGCACCTAAGATAGATAATCTTGTGTCTGTATATGCCGGAATTTTGGGACTTATAGAAGCTGAAGATGTACACAACCAGATAAATGTATTTATAGGTTTTGACAATGAGGAAATAGGAAGCGGGACAAAACAGGGGGCAGATTCCAACTATCTTTTAAATACACTGGAAAGAATTGTGTATTCACTTGGGTTTGACAGAAACAGCTTCCTTCAGATGATATATTCCTCCTTTATGTTGTCAGCAGACGGAGCTCATGCAGCTCATCCTGCATTTATAGGAAAGACAGATCCTACAAATAGAGGAAAGATAAATGAAGGAGTTTCAGTAAAAATAAGTGCAAATCAGAAATATACTTCAGACGGTTTTTCTATTGCAGTGTTAAAGCAGATTATAGAGGGGACGGATATAAAAATCCAACCTTTTGTGAATGAATCAAATGAAGTGGGAGGTTCGACAATAGGACCGTTATCTGCACGTCATCTGGATGTGGATGCGATAGATTTAGGAGTTCCTATGCTGGCGATGCATTCTGTAAGAGAAATGTGTGGGATATATGATGTCTTTTATTTAAAGGAGCTTGCAAAGGAGTTTTTCAATAAAAATTAATAAAGGTTATGAAGGGTTGTCCTAAAATCTATTTCAGGCAACCTTTTAATATTGTTAATGGTTAAGTTGAGGGAAAATAAACAGGTATATAAATGAAAGGATAAAAATGAAAATATATTTGGAATTATTTTGGATTTTTTTTAAGATAGGAGCATTTACCCTTGGAGGGGGATATGCGATGGTACCTTTAATTCAAAATGAAATTGTGGAAAAAAAGAAATGGGTGAAAAAGGAGGATTTTGTAGATATGTTAGCATTGGCACAGTCTTCTCCTGGAGCTTTGGCAGTAAATACGGCAGTATTTGTCGGCTATAAGATAAAGGGATTTTTTGGGGCTATGGTTACAGCTGTTGCAGGAATTTTACCCTCAGTACTTATAATATGGCTACTTGCAGCATTATTTACAAACTTTCAAAATAATATATATGTCATAAAGGCTTTTAAAGCCATAAGGCCAATGGTGGTGGCATTAATTGGAGTAAGTGTCTATACCATTGGAAAGCAGGCAAAGATAAATAGGTTTACATTATGGCTTGTGATTTTAATTGCAGGACTTATTTCTTATCTAAAATTTCCTCCAATTGTTATGATTGTAGCAGGAATAATTTTGGGAAATATTTATATGTTTACAAAGGAGGGAAAAAGAAAATGACTTTACTGGTAAAATTATTTACATTGTTTACAACCTTTTTTAAAATAGGCTTATTTAGTTTTGGTGGAGGGTATGCAATCCTTCCCATTATAAAGAAGGAGGTTGTGGATATACACAACTGGATAACTGTATCCCAGTTTACCGATATGGTCGCAGTTTCCCAAGTAACTCCGGGGCCTGTATCAGTAAATACGGCGACTTATGTGGGATATGTGGTAGCAGGAAATGGAGTAGGTGCAGTTATAGCTACAATGGGACTTGCAGCACCTTCCATAATAATAATGCTTATTTTTAGCAAATTTTTTTTAAGGTTCAGGGATAACAAGTATATAGAAAATGCATTTACTGGACTAAGAATAGTAGTTGTAGGTCTTATTTTAGCCGCCACCATACAGCTTATGGATAAAAATAACTTTATAGACTGGAAAAGTTATGTGATTTTTATAGTTGTGGCAGTTACCATGCTGAAGTTGAAGGTAAATCCCATATTGATAACGGTGATTACAGCTATTGTAGGGATAATAGTGTATTAATGGAAGAATATTTATTTTAATCTAATCATCATTATCAGTGGTAAAAATACTTTTATATATTTTTTATTAAAGAAAAAATAGCATCTATCATTCTGCATAAGATAATAGATGCGATTTATTTAAAATTAATTATTGTTTTTAAGGTAAAATCTATTTTTGTGGCGTCATCAGTTCATTTATTAAATCTTTTACATGTACCAGTTCTTTTACTCTATATCCATTGGCTCCTGAGAAAAACAGTCCCGTTTCCGGTCTACCTAGATAGGCATCACCCAGACTGTCTGCGATACAGTATCCCACACGTCTTGCACCTTCTCCACGATTACAAGGGAAGATACAGTTACTGATACATGAGATTTTTGCAGTTTCAGGATTCAATGATTTTACAAGGTTAGTTTTTACAGCTCTTCCAGGATATCCTACAGGAGAGCCTACGATAACTATGTCTTCCTCTTTAGAGTCAATTAATATTTGTTTTAATACAGGGCTTGCATCACATTCATAAGTTCCTATGAACCTTGTACCGAGCTGGACAGCATCAGCACCTAACTCCATCATTTTTTGAATATCATCATAGTCCCATATTCCACCGGCTGCTATAATAGGGAAATCACCCCATTTATCTCTTTCTTCCTTTATTGGAGGAAGAATCGCCTCTAACTGGTGTTCAGGGGCAAACAGTTCTTCATATTTTGCACCTTGATGTCCTCCGCTTTTCGGACCTTCGACAATTACAGCTCCAGGCATTTTTCCTGCATTTTTCCATCTCTTGCATATTATTTTCAAGGCTCTTGCAGATGAAACAATGGGAACTATCTCCACATCAGGATAGTCAGCTGTAAGTTTCGGAAGTTCCAATGGAAGTCCTGCTCCTGTTACAATGATATTTGCTCCCGCCTCAAGTGCATCCTTTACAACCCTGTCATAATCATTTATAGCATGAAGTATATTACATGCAAGGGGTTTATCTCCACATATTTTTCTGGCATTTTTAAAAATTTCAGTTAATGCTTCCTTGCTATAAGTGTTTTCAGTACCTAGTGGACGACCATTGACACTTTTTTTTATGAACTTCATATTTTTATAATAACCTGTACATATGGCACTTACTGTACCTAAACCTCCATTGTCGGAAACGGTTCCTGCCAGCTGATCCCAGCTTAGCCCTACCCCCATTCCTCCCTGGATGATAGGTTTTTCTATTTCGTACTTACCAATCTTTATTCCCTTTAATTCCATTTTTTATTTTCTCCTTCTAAAAATTAATGCTAAAATTCATTAGCACAGTTACTGTTATTAATAAACAATAATTTTGGAGGAGCACGCACAATCATTATATTTGATGAAAAAAAACTGTAATTAAGGCAAACTTCTATAAAGACAATATAAAGTAAAGAAGCCCCCTCCACCATTTTCTTAAATTTTTCAATAACTCTTTTCCTTACATCATTCGATGAAAGGCTTATATAGCTATTTGAATAAAGCTGTTCAAATTTTTCTATAAATTTTTCAATATCTATATTTTCAAGAAAGGATAAATCCAGTTTCATATTATTCATATGTTTATCTAAAAATTTAAAGAAAGTTCCACTTTTATTCATTAAAATTTTTTTATTTTTACAGATAAATCCACATATGCTGTCAAAATGAGCCAGATTGCCGTTTAATGTCAGAGGAAAATCTCGTTTATTGAGAAAACTGCCAATAAAACTGAAAAGAATATTTTGAATAAATTCAGCTACATGTTCCCTAT
>JBGXYD010000086.1:0-6311 GCA_041815005.1 Leptotrichia sp.
AAATCCTAGTCAATTTTTGTTATTTTCCCTACATTTTTTTCTTTTAAAGTGTTATAATAATCTATATCTATAATTATAAATTAAAACGAAATGAGGGTATATATTATGTTATTTTTTCAACAATCTGTGGAAGAACGAAGGGATATGATAATAAATGGAAAAATCTTAAACACTCTTCTTCTTCTGTCTATTCCCACCCTTATGGTGGGAGTAATTCAAGCTCTGATTCCATTATCGGACAGTTTATTCTTAAACCGTATGACAAATGTTACTGTGGCAAGCTCTGTCACCTTTAGCCAACCTATACTTAATATTATGATTGCTCTTTCTCAAGGGCTTGGAGTGGCTGCTGTCTCCATGATTGGAAAACATTATGGGAAGGGAATAATGCGGGCTGTTAAAGAAACAATGCTTCAGATATATGTATTAAGCTTTATTATAGGACTCATACTTGTTCCGGTATGTATCCTGCTGGCTTTCCTAATTTCAGAAAATGCATCTGAAGCTATAAAAGGAAATGTTTTTACATACATCGCCTCCTACTCCTTTATTATGCCTTTTGTTTTTCTGGCGGCAATTTACAATTCTTCAAAAAATGCAATTGGACGGCCTGAAGTAACCTTTATAAGAATTTTCCTTCTTCTTATACTGAAAATATTTTTCAATACGATATTTCTCTTTTTTCTAAGGCTAGGGATAATTGGAGCTGTAAGTGCCTCCTTCTGTTCCTATGTAATTATTACAATATGGATGTTCTATGATGTATTTATGAAGGAAAGTGAGACAAAGCTAGACCTTAAAAACTATAGCTTAAAGCTTCCTATTATAAAAAAGATTACAAGTCTAGGATTTCCTGCAATGATTAACTATACACTTATTCATCTGGGATTTTTTCTCATAAATAAAGAAATGGAAAAATACGGTCCTATTGCCCTAAATGGTCAAGGAATAGCCGCAAATATAAATGCAATTTGCTTTATCCTCCCCTCCTCCATAGGAACCACTGTAACAACTATGATAAGTATAAACTTAGGTACAGGAAACAAAGAAAAAGCAAAAAAGGTATTTAACTATGGTTGGATTACAAGCTCCATTATTGCAATCCTGACGATTATTCTGATTATTCCGTTGTCCCACGATCTAACCTATATCTTTACGGAGGTCAAGGAAGTTATCGAAATTGCAGATAATGCCTTAAATATCTTTACCTATTCTGTCATCGGTTTCGGAATTTTCTCCGTATGTCAAGGGGTATATGTTGCCATAGGAAGAAACCAGATTCCTTTAATTATGTCAATACTGAGGGTATGGCTTTTCAGATATCTATTTATACTGCTTACAAAGAAGTTTTTGGGGCTTTATGCCATATTTTGGGGTAACTTGTTTTCAAATACAGTTGCGGGTATGCTTTTCTTTTATTTGGTAACAAAGTTGGACTGGAATCATATTGATTTAAGGACTGAAAAGAAAAATAAGAAATTATCTTAAATAATATAAAAATTTACTTATTCCATATAGAAAAAAACTATCTTTATTTAAAAAAATTTATAAATAGTTTCCTTCATATAAAAATCCGTCTCTGCTCTTAATAAAAGCAGGGACGGATTTTTTATTTTAAATTATAAATATTAAAAATACGAGAATAAATATGAAATTCTCATTTCTATTTTTTCTCAACATCTAAAACTAATGTTTCTCCAGCAACTGCATTTCCTGTTTCCACAGCATTTAATGCCCCATATTCCTCATAATTGGAAACGATAACCGGAGTTATTATAGATTTTGCATTTTCCTTTAAGAAATCATAATCATATTTTATTAAAGGAGTTCCCTTTTTTACAACATCTCCTTCATTTACAAGTCTTTCAAATCCTTTTCCGTCTAATTTTACAGTATCCATACCAAAATGTACAAATATTTCCAATCCTGAAGTTGTAACTAGACTAAAGGCATGATTTGTTTCAAATATTTTTTCCATCCTTCCATCAGCAGGGGCAAGCATAACTCCTGACTCCAAAGGTTCGATAGCCATTCCATCCCCAATCATTTTTTGAGCAAATACTTCATCGGGTACTTGAGATAAAGGTAAAATTTTCCCTGAAATAGGGGCATACACCTTACCATCAAATTCTTTTTTTTCCTCTCCCTTGTTCCCTTTAAAAAAATCAAATAATCCCATTTTAGACCTCCATAATTTTATTTTATAATTTTTACTGATTTACTTTTCCTTAATGTTATCATATAACGGTAAATTAGTCAATTTTTTTATATCAAGGAACAAAGTATAGTAAATTTGACTAGTAAATATCTAAAAAACAATTGACAAACCATAGAATTTTGGTAATCAGATAAAGTTATTATTGTATACCGATTATCTATAAAAATCTATTTCCCACATTACATTCACTAGGATATTTCCCTTTCAGTCTATTTCTTTACAATCTTTACAGTCCAGTCTCCACCATAGCTTATTTTATACTTTTCCGCAAAATTATCCATATTAAGGGCAAAAGATATATTATCAAGACTATTAAAATATGCTAGAGGTTTTCCGTCGGGTACATCTCCAAAACTATTTGCAAAAGGAATATCCCCCTTATAGACAACCTTTCCCTTGTTAAGTATTTCCACATTTAATATATCACCTTTTTTAAAGTTAAAGGATTTTACAGTTTCTCTCCCTATGTTTGTCCATACATTTCCATACTGGACATCCAACGAAGGAATATTACCAAAAATTACTTCTTTTTCCACGAGAGCCTTCTGATAAGGTATTTCCACCACTTTATTAGACAGCTTTTTACCCACTTGCTCAAATGTTATCTTTCCTCCAGCCAATTTTGCAGCTGTATACACATATACATCTCTTCCATGAAAAGTATAACTTTTCTCAGAATCCTTCCTCCTGTTTACTGCTTCGTCTATTTCCCTTATTTCTTCTATTCCCATCTTCTCTGCAATTAAGGTCAACGTTCCGTTATCCGGCGTTACAAAATAATGTCCTGTCTTAGTTTTTAATACTACAGACTTCCTGTCAGTACCTACACCTGGATCCACCACTGATACAAATACTGTTCCTGTCGGCCAGTATTCAGCAGTCTGATATAGTCTATATGCCGCATCCCATATACTATATGCCGGAATTTCATGTGTCAAATCATATATTTTAAGATTTCTGTCCTCTCCATAGGCAACTCCCCTCATTGCAGAAACTGCTCCGTCTTTTTCTCCAAAATCCGTCTGAAGTACAACAGCTCCATTTACTTTCCCCTTTGTCGCAGTTTCAGCTGATAACACAAAGGCACTTGAAATAATCATTATTCCCAATAATAGTCTTTTTAATAATCCTGTCATTAACATCACCTCTCCATAGTAAATTTTATAAATATATTTCCAATATATAAACTGTATTTACAATTTCTTCCATGAAAATTATAGGCTAAACAATATCTTAAAGGCATTTTTTGACATCTCTATAAATTTCAAAAGTTCCTCCTGAGTAAATGTCGCTTCTTCCCCTGTTCCCTGTATTTCTATAAATTCTCCCCTATCATTCATAACTATGTTCATATCTACATCCGCCTTAGAATCCTCTTCATATTCCAAATCAAGCAAAATTTCATTTCTTACCTTTCCTACACTTATTGCAGCCACTTTGGATACTATCGGAATATCATTTAACTTGCCATCATCTATCAGTTTTTCAATGGCAAGCTCTAATGCAAGATATGCTCCTGTTATGGAAGCTGTACGTGTCCCACCGTCAGCCTGGATTACATCACAGTCTATAATTATTGTACGTTCTCCCAGTTTTGTAAGATTAATAGAGGATCTGAGAGCCCTTCCTATAAGCCTCTGTATTTCCATTGTTCTCCCCATAATCCGCCCCTTTGAGGATTCCCTTTGTACCCTATTGTTTGTTGCCCTCGGAAGCATACTATACTCGGCAGTAATCCACCCTGTTCCACTCCCCCTTAGAAAGGGAGGAATTTTTTCCTCTACAGTTGCATTACATATTACCTTTGTATTTCCAAACTCAATCAATACTGAGCCTTCAGGATGCATTATATAATTTTTCGTAACCTTCACTTCTCTTATTTCATCATTTTTTCTATTATTTTTTCTCACTTAAAGTTTCTCCTTATTTTCCTCAAATTTTGCGTATAGAGGAAATTTCTTTGTCAGTTCCTCTACTTCTTTACCTACTTCTAATATTTTAGAATCGTCATTTATATTTTCCAGCACAGTCAATATAAATTTCCCTATTTTTTCCGCTTCTGCTTCCTTCATTCCTCTAGTTGTCATAGCAGGTGTTCCTAACCTTATTCCACTTGTTATTAAAGGCTTCTCAGGATCATTTGGTATAGAATTTTTATTACATGTTATTCCTGCCTCTTCCAATCTTTTTTCCGCCAGTTTTCCAGTAACCCCTTTTTGCCTTAAATCCACCAGCATCAAATGATTATCAGTTCCTCCGCTTACTATTCTCAGACCTCCTTCTGTCAGGGTTTTTGCCATAACTTTGGCATTTTTCACCACCTGTCTCTGATATTCCTTAAATTCCTCAGTTAGTGCTTCCTTAAAAGCCACTGCCTTTGAAGCAATTATATGCATCAAAGGACCTCCCTGAATACATGGAAAGACAGAACGATCTATTTTTTTTGCCATTTCTTCACAGTTAGTGAGAATTATTCCTCCACGTGGACCCCTTAATGTCTTATGAGTAGTAGAAGTTACCACATGAGCGTACTCAATAGGACTAGGATGAATACCTGCGGCCACAAGACCTGCAATATGTGCCATATCCACCATAAAGTAGGCTCCCACCTCATCCGCAATTTCTCTAAACTTCTTAAAATCTATTATTCTAGAATAGGCACTTGCCCCTGCTATTATAATCTTTGGCTTTTCTGTCTGTGCCAGCCTTCTAATTTCATCATAATCAATTAGCTCTGTTTCTTTATCCAGTCCGTATTCTATCCCTATATAATTTTTCCCGGAAAAATTCAGTTTATATCCATGTGTCAAATGTCCTCCTGAACTCAATCCCATTCCCAGAACCTTATCTCCAGCCTCAAGCAATGCTACAAACACTGCCATATTTGCCTGAGAACCTGAATGTGGCTGAACATTTGCATACTTTGCCCCAAAAATCTCCTTTAGCCTTGCTATTGCAAGTTTTTCCACAGTATCCACATTTACACAGCCCCCATAATATCGTCTATCTGGATATCCCTCTGCATATTTATTTGTCATTACTGTTCCTGCTGCCTCCATAACTGCTCTTGATACAAAGTTTTCAGAGGCTATAAGCTCTATCCCCTCTTCCTGTCTTACTTCTTCCATCTTTATTGCATTATAAACTTCCAAATCCGTCTCTTTAACATTTTTCATTATCTGAATGTTGATATGACACTTTGCCATATCCCTCCTTTCTAAAAGCATCATTTTATATTATACTAAAAAATGTAACTTTAAGTCCAGTATAAAATTTTATTATCATAGGTCTTTCCTCTTTTTTCTCTTTACTACTTTAATTTTCTTATTTTTTCATGTATAATGTGTTATAATATTAAATTAATTTTAAGGAGACTGTATGTTTACTCTTATTCAAAATTTGGATATGGCTTTTATTAAGTTCATTTATCCTTTTAAATGGAATTTTATCACTAAAATTATGATTTTTTTTACATGGCTTGGGAATCATGGAGTAATATGGCTGCTCCTTTGTTTACTTATGCTTCTTTCAAAGAAATACCGTAAACTGGGAATTTTATCACTAATTTCACTTGGAATATGTGCCCTTATAGTAAATGTGAGTCTGAAACCTCTTATACAAAGAGCCCGACCCTTTGAGGAAATCAACGGAATTATTCTTCTTATAAAAACTCCCCTTGATCGTTCCTTTCCTTCGGGGCATACTGCGGCCTCCTTTACTATGGTATACATTTTTTTCAGACATATAAGAAGATTTTTCCTTCCTATAGTTATTACTGCAATAATGATATCTATTTCAAGGCTTTACCTTAATGTCCATTATCCTACTGATATTATTGCCAGCATAATAATAGGACTACTTTCAGGATTTTTAGGCGAAAAGCTTTTTAGTCGCCTTCTGAGTTATTTAAAAAACTAGGAGAAAATATTTGACTAAAAAAAGAAGCTGCTTTCAAAATTTTAATTTTTTATAGTGAAACCTATATAAATGGAATCCCAAAATATAATATTTTTTTATGAAAAACTTAGATCAAAAGTTTATATTTTTAATTATAAAGTAAAGTTATAGTTTTGTTTTAAATAGGTTTTACTAT
>JBGXYD010000087.1:0-2577 GCA_041815005.1 Leptotrichia sp.
AAGAAATCTAAATATGATAATAAGTTTTAAAATATAGTTAATTCACAAAAAATAATAGAAAAATTAAAAAAAGAAATAAAAAATTGAAAAATAAGAAAAAATATAGTATAATATAAGAAATAATAAATGAAAAAGGAGAAACTTTATTTTTAAGTTAATTGGCTATTATGGAGAAAAGGGATAAACTTGACTTAAATATATTGGAAACTCTTAAAAGGCAAAAGCTGGCGGAGATACTTGGCACAGAAGTTGAGAAAAAGGCTGAAGAAGAGCAACCAAAAAAAAAGAAAATAAAGATAAATTTTAAGAAATTGAAACAATATTTTTTAGTAATTATTTTTCTTTCTATGATAGCAGTAATAGTTTTTTTAGGACAGAAATACATCCAGTTTCAGGATTATTTAAGGAACACTAAGGAAATAATAGGGTTAGGTGAAAAATATAAGGAAGAGCAGAGGAGAAAGGAAGAGCAGCTAAAGGAACTGAAAAATCTCACATTAGAAAATATAAATACTCTTCCTGATGAGAAAAAGGAAGTAATGCTAAATATTATTCCGAGTGGAAGTCCCTTAATAGGAAAAATTGATATAACAAGTACTTTTGGGACAAGGTCACATCCGGTAAGTGGAAGGACTAGAGAACATCATGGACTGGATTTAAGGGTAAGGGTAGGAGACCCTGTAGTATCTACTGCCATGGGAAGGGTTAGCTTTTCAGGGGTTAAGGGTGGATACGGATATACTGTGGTGGTGGATCATATGTATGGATTTCAGACACTGTATGCACATCTTGATAAACTTCATGTAAAAGTGGGGGAAATAGTAGGAAAAGGGAAAATCATAGCTGATGGGGGAAATTCAGGTGTATCCACAGGTCCACATCTGCATTATGAAGTGAGGTATAACAATATTCCTATCAATCCCAATAATTTTCTAGAATGGGATAAAAAAAATTTTAATATATTATTTGAAAAGGAAAGGAGTATACAATGGGAATATTTTCTAACGATAATGGGAAAAAACTAAAAGAAAAAGGAGGTAGTAATATAACTATGCCAGTAACAAGTAGCAATACTTCATCAAAAAAGGAAGAAAATGTAAATGGAGTCAGCTTAATATCAATGGAAACTACAATAAAGGGGACTATAGAAACAAATTCACTGTTTCAGATTGAAGGAGTTCTTGAAGGGGACATAAAGGGAGGAAATCTTGTCCATGTGGGAACTACAGGAAAAGTTAAAGGAAATATCGTCGCTGAAACTGTCCATATTGACGGAGAAGTATCTGGTGAAATTTCTGCCCACAAAGTAGAAATAGGTACGACGGGAAGAGCTTATGCAACTATAACATCTGCTGTATTTATAATACAGGAAGGTGGAGCATTTGAAGGAACTAAGAAAATGAAAGTTGCCCTTATAAAGGAAGAGGATAAGAGAGGAAAAGTGGAAAGTAAACCTGAAGTAAAACCTGAAAATAAACTAGAAGAACAAAAATAAATATATTGAATTTATTCATAAAATATCCTTTAAATTCTGTAAAGTTTTAATACTTTAGGATTTGAAGGGTATTTTTTTATTTATAAGGAAAGAGAATTATGTTTTTTGAGTACAAATTAAAGATTAGGGGTTAAGTATAAAAAAAATTTGTGTATCTTGACAAAAGAAAAATTAGAAGTTAAAATTAAGTATAATAAAAATTTAAAAAAATAAACATAAATATAGTAATAAATTATGTAATATAAAAAAGAATGCTAAAACTTTTAAAAATTATTTAGAGGAGATGGTAGATGTGAAAAGGGGAAATACAGAAATAAATTATAAGATAAAATTTGGAAGAAAAATGATAGCTTTACTACTTTTATTAGCATTAAACATAAACATATTTTCAGAAATAGTACCAGATCCTGCAAGCTTAGCAAGAGCAACTAAGACAGTGACAGGGGTAGACCAGCTGGACATAGCAGCTCCAAACTCAAAGGGAATGAGCTACAACTCATTACTAGAATTACAGGTAAGTGAACAGGGTCTTATCCTTAATAACAGCAATCAGGTTGTTGTAGACACACAGATTGCGGGTCTGGTTGTAAGAAACAGGAACCTTGACAATAGTGGAACAGCTAACTTAATAATAACAGAAATAGTAGGAAAGAATAAGACTGGAATAAACGGCTATGTAGAAGTGGCAGGGGATAGAGCAGATATAGTAATAGCGAACAGGAACGGAATAAATATAAATGGGGGAGGGTTTCTAAATACAGATAGAGTAACATTAACGACAGGAAAGCTGAATATATCAGATGGAGAGCTAAAATCAATAGATGTAAGTAACGGTCAAATAGGGATAGGAGAGAGGGGAATAGATGCTCTATCTTTGAGTGATTTGGAGCTAGTATCAAAGACAATAGATATAGCAGGAGTAATAAAGGGTTCAAAAGAAACAAAGGTAAGAATATCAGCAGGAGGGCAGACATACGAGTATAAGACGAAGGAAGTAAAGAGTAAGGGAGAGAGCTATTCAGGGATAGCAGTAGATGGAAAAAGTGCAGGAAGCATGTATGCAGGAAAGATAGATATAATAT
>JBGXYD010000088.1:0-5264 GCA_041815005.1 Leptotrichia sp.
AGTTCAGAGCCAGTATTGCCATTGTAGGTGGTAATATTATAGGAAATATGACTTTCCTGAATGTATAGAATGGGGTGGCTCCCAGACTTGTTGCTGCCTCTTCCAGTTCACTGTCTATACTGAAGAAGGTCGCCTTCAGCATTCTCAATGAAAATGGAATTTTTACTATTACATAGGCTATAAGTAATATCCATATTGTACCTGAAAGCACATTTCCAAATACCAGTATATTTTTCCTGTCAAATGCCGTTATCAAAGCAATGGCTATTAGCGTATTAGGCAATATCCATGGTATAAGCATTGAATATTCAAGCATTGTCGACCATCTGTTCTTATATTTATGTATTATCCTTGAAACTCCCAATGTCAGTATGACTACCAGGACTGATGCTCCAAGTGAATACAGTGTACTTGTTATAAAAGGTTTTAGAACTTCTATGTCTGAAAATACATCTATATAATTAGTCAGTGTAAATCCTGAAATTAATCCTGATGATATGCTTTGAGCATTCGTAAAGGAAAAGATTACTACAAAGACTACTGGAATTATATAAAGTAGAAACAGTATATATGCCAATACATGGACTATTACATTTACAACAGGATTGTTTATCTTTTGTTTCTGTATTTCCGATTTAGTCTTGGAAATTGACATAAAGTTCCCCTTTTTCTCAAAATACATCATTACAGTCAGGAGAAGAAGTGTCGCTATTCCTAGCAACAGAGCAAGTACAGCTGCCAAATCCCTTGATGTGGCTGACTGGGAAAATGTCAGTATCATTGGTCCAATAGTCTGAAAATTTTTTCCTCCTACAATCAGTGAAGCTGAAGTAGCCCCCAGTCCAGCTATGAAAAGTAATACTGTAAGGGCATATATTGTAGGCTTTAACACTGGAAGGACAACTTTCCTTAAAATATAGAACTGGGATGCTCCCATATTCTTTGCTGCTTCTACTGTTGAATAGTCTATTTTCCTTAATGCATTAGATAGAAATATAATATGGTTAGAAGTAGAACTGAAAGTGGCAATAAATGCAACTGCCAGATATCCTTCAAACCATCCTCTGTTAAATGAAGGAAATAAAGAGCTTAACATCTGTGTCATAATTCCATTTGAACCATATACGAACTTATATCCTGATACAAGGACTACTCCTCCGTATATTAATGTTGTCATATATCCGAGCTTTAATATTTTAGCTCCTTTTATTTTGAAATAATCCACAACTAATACTAAAAATATCCCTATTATATTTACAGTTATTATCATTGTAGTTGCCAGAATGAAGCTGTTCTTCAAACTTTTTACTGCTCTTGCAGATGAAAAGAGCTTACTTATGGAATCTGTCTTGAAAGTACCGTTCTGGAAGAATATCACCTTTAATATATTTAAGTTAGGATATATCAGGAAAGTTATGGCAAACCAGAATATTGCTGCATACATCAAGTATGCTATTATTTTTGTCGAATTTATCTTATTCTTTATCATATCCGTTAACCTCCATACTGTAATATATCTTCTTTTTCTATATATAAATCTAATATATCTCCTATTTTATGTTCTATTTTTCCATCATTTTTTTCAAGACTCTTTATCTTCTGTTCATTTACCCTGAATAGATACTTTGTAAATATTCCATAATATTCCTTGTCAATAACTTCTCCTTTTACAGTAACAGAATCTACTTCTTTAACTGGCTCCAGATGAACTTTCTCTACTCTTACATATCCTTTACGTGTGGAGTCATACGCTGTCCCATAGTTCGTATTAAAATGCTTTAAAGTCTCCTCATCCAATATATTTATATCTCCAATAAAGTTACATACAAACTCTGTACTTGAATGATTATATATTTCCATAGGAGTTCCTATCTGTTCGACAATCCCCTTATTAAATACCGCTATCCTGTCTGACAGTGTTAATGCTTCCTCCTGATCATGCGTTACATAAATCGTAGTTATTCCAAATTTCTTCTGAAGTATCTTAAGCTCATTCCTAAGCTGTATTCTTAGCTTGGCATCCAAGTTTGAGAGAGGTTCATCTAGAACTAATATTTTAGGTTTTAAAACTAGAGCCCTCGCTATTGCCACTCTCTGCTGCTGTCCTCCAGAAAGTTCTGATACCTTCTTTTTCAGCTGCATCTCATTTAGATCTACTTTTTCTGCAATATCTCTTACTTTTGCATCAATTTCTTCCTTACTTTCCTTTCTTACCCTTAATCCGAAAGCTATATTTTCATATACTGTCATTGTAGGAAAGAGGGCATAGCTCTGGAAAACCATTCCTATTTCTCTTTCTTCTACAGGAACGTTAGTTACATTCCTCTCCTGGATGAATATTTCTCCCCTTGTCGGTACATTAAACCCTACTAATGCCCTTAGAGTAGTAGTTTTACCACAACCGGATGGACCCAATAACGTAAAAAATTCTCCTTCATTTATCATCATTGACAGATTCGGGATTGCAACAAAATCTCCAAATTTTATTTCTATATTCTTAAACTCTATCATTTTCTTCCTCCCTATGATTAAAAATACTTCTTTACTACACTTATGCAGCATAATAAAGAAGTAATATTAAAACAAGTTATTGCAGTATCTGAAGTTCTATTTTTTCCATCCATTTTTCAAGATTTTCAGAAACAAACTGCCAGTCTATATCCTGAATTTTTGTAAACTGTTTTTCGAATTCTATTATTGAAGGATCAGCCATGCTTAATGCCTTTGTACTAGCAGGCATACTTGTAAATTTCTTAGACCATGCAGCCTGTACTTCTGCTGAACCGAACCATTCTACAAATTCCTTTGCCTTTTCTAAATTTTTAGTTCCCTTTACAATTCCAAATCCTTCTATAACCATTGGGACACCTACTTCAGGCTTAACAATTCCTACTTTTACTTTATATTGCTCTTCCCTTCCGGCTATTCCACTTGACCATATCTGTCCGCCAAGTAATTTCTTGTCAGCAATTTTACTAAATAAATCTTCACCTTTTACTGAAGGAATACCATTTTTCATATATTCTGCAACCTGTTTCCAACCTTCTTCAGATATGCCAAGATCTCCTTTAGGATCCCTATATCTTATTAAAATTCCTGTAAGGACAGTTCTTGTAGTTCCACCACCTAATGACGAAGGTACTTCATACTTACCTTTAAAGTTAGCAGGAAGATCCAGCCAATCCTTAGGTGCTGTTGCTGCATCATATTGATTTAATCCATATACAAGAAGTATTGCCTGTTTTACGATAGCATGATAATGACCGTCTTTGTCATTTAAGCCTGGAGTTACTTCCCCTGCCCATGTAGGCACATATTTTTCTAAAGCACCTGCTGCCTTCATGTTAGTAAAATCAACTTGGTTAGGACCGAATACTATGTCAGCAACCGGATTATTTTTTTCAGTTATTATCCTGTTACTGATTTCTCCTCCACCTCCACTGACAAATTCAAGATTAAATCCTTTTTCCTTCGCTTTTTCCTGAAGCCATTCTTGTCTTCCATCTGTAAGCGAATTTGAATAAATCACAAGAGTGTCTTTTTTACCGCCTTCATTTCCACCTGATGAGGAGTTTCCTCCTTCTTTACTGCATGAAATTAAAAGCACCGCTAACATTAAACCAATAAAAATCATAATTTTTTGTTTCATAACTATTCTTTCCTCCTAAAAATTTATTTTATAACATTTTTTAAGTCCTTATTTTAATTCTAAAAATATTAATGTTATCGTTAACATTTTATAAATATATTATACCTCGATTTTTTTGAATGTCAAGAGGTAAATTTATTTTTTTACACTGTCTCTCTCAATAAGAGAACATTCTATCTCTTCAGATATTTCTTTCATTCCCTCCATCATATTACACAGCTTTTCATACACCCTTTCTGCAATTCTGATATAGTCCAGTCCCAATGTAGTAAGGGCAGGATATAGATGCTCAGAAATAGGAATATTATCTAGACCAAGTACAGAAACTTCTTCCGGTATCCTTATATTCAAATCATTAAGTGCCTTAAGGACTGCCACTGCTTTTTCATCCCCTGATACAAAAAAAGCCTGTGGAAGCCTTTTGTTTTTAGCTAATTCTGTGACCACCTTATACGTTTCTTTCCTAGTATTAATTCCTTCAATTATTATGAGCTTGTCTACACTTATCCTATTTTTAGTGTATGCAGCTATTACTCCATTTTTTCTTTCAATATTTAGTGGTGTAGGATTTGCCGTTATAAAGGCTATTTCATTTATATTTTTTGAAAAAAGATATTCTATTCCCTTAAAGGTGGTATTGAAGTCATCTGTGGATACGTACACATGCTTATCCGAATAACTTTTTCCTACCATAATAAAAGGAATATTCGCCTTTTTGAGAAGTTCTATTCGCTTATCTCCTTCCTTTTCATAAAATATTATTGCACCATCAATAAAAGTAGCAGAAGTATTTAACAGGGAATTTTTTAACTCCTCATCTTCATAGTACTGTTCCATGAATATAGATATATCCTTATCCTTATTACATGAAAATATTTCATTTACTAAAATATTAGTCCATATAGTGGCCGACATTCCTTTTACCCTTCTAATAGATACCAAAATATTCTTATTCCTTTTCCAGCTAAGATTTTTAGCATATAAGTTCGGCTTATATCCCATTTCCTTTATTTTTTTCATAACAAAAGTTCTTGTACTTTCCTTTACATTATCACTGTCATTTATAACCCTGGAAATGGTTTGGGTAGATACATTACATTCCTTTGCCACATCCTTTATTGTTACTTTTCCCATACTTTCACCTCTAAATACCTTACACTACCCGGATTTAATGGTAGATACATCTTGTTACATATATGATATAGATCATTCTTTGTTATCGATAACATTATAACTCGTTTTTTTATTTTGTCAATAGTCAATAAAAAATTTTTATAAATTTTCAATTTGTTGTCAAAAACAGTGATATATTGAAAAATATGAAAAATAAAATTTTAGAATTTAAACAATTTGACAAAAAATTTAATAGAAAAGTACCTTTTTTATTGTAATTAGTAGTGATTTATGCTATTATCTTTAATATATTTTATAAAAATGATTATGAAAGAGGTGTACATATGAATTATAAAAGTACAAGGGGTAACGAACTAAAATCTCCTACATTTGCCACACTACATGGACTTGCTGACAATGGAGGACTTTATATTCCTGAAACTCTCCCTGATGTAAAGCTATCCTATAGGGAGTTAAAGGATCTCTCCTATCAGGAAATATC
>JBGXYD010000089.1:0-4213 GCA_041815005.1 Leptotrichia sp.
CTCCCCCTGTCATAAATCCTCCCAGTCTTTCCATAGGTGTCATCTTGTCATCTTTGTGCATGTAGAATTCCTCCTTTAATAAGTAATTAAATTGATATTTGTAAAACTCTATAAATATTACTAATGTAATCTTTTCTCTATTAGATTTTCTTGTTTTTTTCCTGCAAAAAGTACATATATATTTATTTTTTATCCTGTCAGCTTTCATATGACCTATCAGATAATCTGTCTGTGGATATCATGGTTGGATATACAAAAAAAGTGCAGAAAGATAGCTCATTGAAAACTATCCTTTCCCCACCGAAAAGATCTGTACAGTTTTATATAGCAGGTCTCCTGACTTAACTTCTTCCTCAAATCTCACCTTCCTCAAACGAGTGGCATCTGAGATTCTTGTCCATAATACAGTAGAGTGAGCTGTTCCGGATTCAAACCGGATTCCCTTTTCAATATTGTAAAATATCACTATATAAAATTATTATCCGTGTTGTCTATTGTCCTATTATCTTTAATTATATTTTCTTTTTTGCATTTTTCTTTAGCGAATTAAGTTTTTTGCAAGTGGATTTTTAATTATAACAAGATTTTTTAGTACTTTTTGAACTCTCGAAGAGTACATTTGTTTAACTAAACGCTAGGAAAAATACTTCCTTATACTGTCTTTTTCCAGATTTCTTCCTATAATTATTATACTTCCCTTTTCATAGGTAAAATCAACATTTGAAAATTCTCTTATGTCAATCTGCCTAAACTCAAATGAAGATATATTGCTGTCAAAATTCCAGTAATCAGAAATCCTGTCAGGAAAATCAGAAGTGACAGGGACAATCCCTTTAGCCCTTACTACTTCTCCAAAATATCCCTTACATATTTTTTCTTTCAGTGTATCCATATCAGATTCAGAAAAACCCCTTATACTATTTAAGGAAATTGATTCAAAGACATTATTTGCAGCGGTATGCTTCCTTTCAGAAGGAGTCCTGCTAATAGAGGATTTATCCTCTTTCCCTATAATGTTTTTTCCAGCTTCTGATAATACTGATTCCAATAGTTCGCTGTCAAGTTTTCTCCAGTCTTCCCTAAAAACTGTGCATGACGGATTCAGGTTTCCTATTTCTGATATAATCCTGTCCAGCTCTTCACTTTCCAGTCTATCAATGTTACTGAACATTATGACACCTGCATTTTCCAGCTGGTCAGTATAGAAAGCTCCGAAAGACTCCAGACATTCATGGAAGCTGCATGCATCTACTATAACTACCCTGTCTTCTGCTTCCACTTCATATTCTCTGCCTAAGGAAGCACATACCCTTAATATGTCTGAAAGCTGTGCTATACCTGAAGGTTCTATAATTATCCTGTCTGGAGAAAACTTAGTAATTATTTCTATTATTCCTTCCCTGAAATCAGAAGCAAGACTGCAGCATATACAGCCTGAGTTTATTTCCTTGACAGGAACATCTCCTTTTATAAGTTTCCTGTCTAAGCCTACTTCTCCAAACTCGTTTTCTATTATTACTGTCCTTTCCTTACTTCCTGATATATATTTATTTATAAAAGTAGTCTTTCCTGCCCCGAGAAATCCTGAAACTATCTGTATTTTCATATGATTTTTCCATTCCTTTCCTATACATCGGGAATATTTAGTTATATTTCTATTTCCTTTTTCCCGCCTGCAACTAATGCCCCTCCAAGAGCTCCTGCATATCTGGTCAGCTCGTGTGTCTGTATTTCCATATTCAGCTTGCTGGAGAGCAGATTTATAAAATATGGCATCTGTCCTAATCCCCCTGTCAGGAATACCTTTCCAGACATTCCATGTCGCTTTGCCAGATTAGCCACCCTTTCTGCAACAGAGTTTACAACACCGCTGGCAATATTTTCCCTCTTTTCTCCTGAACCTATGTAGCTGATTACTTCTGATTCAGCAAATACAGTACACATGGAACTTATTGACACGGGAGAGCCTGTCTGGGAAATTTCCTCCAGCTCATTAAAGGTCATTCCTAGCCTGTTTGCCATTATTTCTATAAACTTTCCTGTTCCGGCAGCACATTTATCATTCATGAGAAAATCCTTTACCTGTCCGTTTTCAAGAGAAATGATCTTAGTATCCTGTCCGCCTACATCAATGACAGTGCAGTCGCTTCCAAACAGTGCATATGCCCCTCTTCCGTGACATGTAATTTCAGTAACGACTTTATCTGCATATTCTACACATATTCTTCCATATCCTGTGGCGACACATTTCATATTACATGTATATCCTTTACTTTCAAGCATACTGTATATTTCCTGAGCAGTTTCCTTACTGTTCCATCCGGTTGGAATTGTAATTTTCTCCAGCAGTTTAGTGTCATCAGTCACTACAACTTTTGAAGCAGTAGATCCTATATCAATTCCAACATAATATTTCTCATCTTTTCTGTCTTCCATTATGTCCTACCTTTCCCTGTAAATATTTCCGATGGCTATTTGTCAATAGTTTCAAGGAATGCCTCCAGCCTTGTTGTAATCTGCCCTATATCTGCCATAGAATAGTCAGTTTCTATCTTTATATACGGTTTATCCTTTTCTGAAACTGCCTTCTTGACATTGTGGGATTCTATTGCAAAAGTATGGCATGCCTGTAGTATGATTTCCAGAACGCCGTCAACTTTATAGTCATCAATCATTTCCTGTATGTAGTTCATTCTACATGTATTTGGGCTCATGACAGAGCAGTTTATATTCAGATATTTCTTTGCCAGTGCTTCATTTACAGGAAGAGTTTCATCAACCTTGTCAATACATTCCCTAATTCCGCTACAGCTGTCAAAGGCAACTACATCAGCCCCCAGTTCCTCTATTATTTTTACAGTCTTATCTCTTACTCCACCATTAGGGCAGCCTGTTACAAGAATACGTGGTCTTCTGGATTCTTTTCCCTTATAGTTTTTTTCCCAGTCATCCATTACTTCTTCTATCCTTTTTTCAAGGTTTTCCATTCTCTTTTTCATATCAGGCTCAAAACTTAAAGAATCAAGACGGCTCCCCAGTTCATAACCAGATACAGGTGCGGGATTAAGCTTTCCTAGTTCCAGATATTTTAATATAAGATCCCTTTCCCTGTTTTTCAGTGCAATGGCTTTCTTAATGTCTTCATCGGTTATTGTAATTCCATAAAATTCTTCGAGTTTTTCACGGAATTTCTCCATTTCTCCTTCCCAGCTTTTTAAAGCAACTGAGTTTCTTTTGTGGGGAAGCTGCATAACATAGGTATCCTTAATGTCATTCATTAATTCAAACATCTTTCTTTTTCCGTCACATGTAGTTTCGCCTACAATAAAGTCTGAAAAATAGAAATAAGGACAGGTATCTGTCAAGGCGAAACCGTAGCTTGCCTTAATTAGCGGACAGAGATTTCTAGGCAGATGCATTTCAGCCGCACTTATTGGTTCTTCACTTGTGGCACATAGGGAAACGGGGGCAGCACCTGCTGCAATAATCAGTTCTGTCGGAACGAATGTACAATATGTCCCTACAATTTTTCCACCATTTTCCTTTAATTCTTTCATTTTTATAAATCCTGCTTTTCTGGCATCAGAATAGCTCTCAAAATTTTCAGGTAGTTTAATCATTTTCTCTCCTCCTAAGTAAAAAAATAACAGACATCAAAAAATATCACAAATGATATTTCAATGTCTGTGTTATAATCTATATTTTTCGTATTTAACTATTTTTTTATATTTCATGGCACACCTCCTAAAATTATTGTAAAAATTTTAGAAGGGAAGTATGCAATATATTTTATTAAATACATATATTCCTGTTAATTGTAAAATTACTGATAGCTCTCATTCAAGTCGGTAATGATAAATTACAAGAAGAAGAGCCTGTATTATATTTTTCGCATAAAGTACAGCCTGCACTTTCTAAGTTACAAGACATTAACAAATGTCTTATTGAACCGGAAAAATACAGTCAGAATATATATGCTATTATGATTGGTAAAATATATACGTTCATACTCTCCTTCTCCTTTTCTTAAAATTTATTTTGGTATTTGTAAAACTGTATAAATACTTACTAATACCGTATTTCTTAACTTTAATTTTTCTTGTTTTTCTTTACTTTCTAATCTGCGACATTAAAATATCACAAGAAAAATTATTTTTACAAACCCCAATTAAAATTATAAAGTAAAGTATACCCTGAAAATTTTATTTTGCAA
>JBGXYD010000090.1:0-4888 GCA_041815005.1 Leptotrichia sp.
AAACGACATTAAAATTTCAAAAAAATATAATAATTTTTAATTGAGTTATCCCTTTTATTCTATTTATACTCATTCAAATTTATTCCCTGATCCAATGCTGCAAATACACAGCCACAGTAACATTGCCTATATACTTCATACTCATTGCACATTTCTATGGATCTCTCATAACCTTTATTTTTCTTGAAATCTGAAGGAAGGTATCTTACATCAAAAAATTCCTGTATTTCTAGTCCTAGACTATTTATGAGCTGGCTATTCTTTTTGGGACTTAGGGTAAGGGCACTTCCAAAATAGTCAAATCCAAATTCCTGAGCCCTTCTTGCCACAATATCAAGTCGCATACTAAAACAGGAAGTGCACCTTTTTCCACCTTCCTTTTCCTTTTCCAATCCTTTGACTTTTTTATAGAAGTCAAGTGGGGCATATTCGTCCTGAATATATCCCACATTATTTCCTGTACGACTGTTAAAATTTATGATAAATTCCTCCTGGACTTTCCCCCTTTTTCTATATTCAGATTCAGGATGAATATTATTGTTGGAAAAAAGCACTGTAACATCGGCATATTCACAAAGAAATTCTAAGGAATAGGTGCTGCATGGAGCACAACAGCTATGGAGAAGTACCCTCGGTTTTTGTTTTTTTTCCTTCCAGTCCTCAACTAACTTTGTCAGTATTGTATGATAGTTTATTTTTTGGTTTGGATTCATTTTATCAAGAATCTCTTTAGCATTTCTTATGTCTTTTTCTATTATTTCCTTCAATTTTACTCTCCGTTATTGGAATTATATGCTTCCAGTGCTTTCTTTAGAACCTTCATACCATTTTCTATTTCAGTCAGATTATGGGTACAGAAGGAAAATCTTGCCTCTTTCATACCTTTACCTTCTCTAGAATAAAATCCTGGTCCTGTCGCAAAGGACAGAGTCTGATTTTTATATCTGAATTTAGTCAAAAGCCACTCAATAAACTTCTCAATATTATCCACAGGCAGTTCCGCCACAATATAGAAGGCACTATTTGGTTTAAAGGATACAATTCCAGGTATATCCTTTAAGTGATTATACATCAAATCCCTTCTTACCTTATATTCAAGCCTAACATTATCTATGTAAGTATCAAGAGTATTTATAAGGTTAGAGCTGGCAATTTGCTCAATAGTGGAAACTGATAGCCTTGCTTGACACAGTTTAAGGGCCTGTGCTATAAATTCCTTATTTTTAGAAGCCAATACCCCTATTCTAGCACCACATGCACTATAATGTTTGGAAATACTGTCAATGAGGATTGCCCTATCACTTATTTCAGGAATATTCATAAAGGACTTGTATTCTATATCGTCATCATATATAAACTGCCTGTAGACTTCATCTGCAATGATATATAAATCATTTTTAATAGCTATTTCCTTTATTATTTCCACTTCTTCATCAGTAAAAACTATACCCGTAGGATTACTAGGGTTTGAAAACATTATAGCCTTAGTCTTATCAGTAATCAGTTTTTCTATTTCTTCCTTCGGAGGCAGATGATAGTGATTTTCGATAACCGTTTCTATTGGAACAAGTTTCGCCTCAGCAGTTTTTAAAAAACTGTCATAGTTTGTATAGAAAGGTTCTGGAATTAGAACTTCATCTCCAGGATTACATATAGTCTGAAGTGTTATTTGTATAGCTTCACTTCCCCCATGTGTAATAAGCATTTCATCTGGAGTAATATCTATTCCCGATTTTTTATAGGATTTTGAAAACGAATCCCTTAATTCAATTATTCCTGCAGAATTTGCATATTTCACAATCTTTTCTTTAAAATTATTTAAACCTTCAAAAAATGTATCAGGTGTTTTTACATCCGGTTGTCCTATATGTAGTTCGTATACTGTAACCCCTTCCCTTTTTGCTGCATCAATAAGGGGAACTAGCTTTCTTATTGGTGAATATTGCATACTCAAAATTCTATTAGAAAATTTCATAATTTCTTATTATAATAACTTATGAAAATAAAATTTTCTGTTATTATATCTCCTTTCAATTTTTATTTGTTTTATGTCTATTTATTATCATATTTTTCATTTAATGCCTTTAGAATGGCATAAGACTCAAGATCCATCTTTCCGTCATATTTCTGGGGTCTGAAACGATGTTGGAAAACCTTTATTACATTTGATGTCTGTTTATCCATTCTATCTGTAATCTCTATTGGATATCCAAATTTTTTCAGTTCGTTTTGAATATCCCTCACAGAAATATCTTCAAACTTTGAAGAGAATTCATATTCATAAGCCCTTTTCCTGTCTTCATCATACCACATTCCTATATTGTATTTGGTATATAGTTCCTTCCAAGGAAATAGTGGTCCCGGATCGGACTTTCTCTGGGGTGCTATATCAGAATGTCCTAATATTTGAGTAGGTGGAATTTCATACTTATCTGCAAGATATTTTATAAGGATAGCTACATTTTTTATTTGAAAACTTTTATACGGCACAAAACTTCCAGAACTGTCACCTTCGTTTACAATTTCTATCCCTATGGAACTGTCATTTAAGTTCTTTGTATTTTTCCATTCACTTAGTCCGGCATGCCATGCCCTCTTATTTTCCGGAACTAGGGAAAAGACAGGATCCCCCTTTTCATCACTTACTAGAAAATGGGAACTCACCTGATCCCCTGTCAAGGCTGTAAGAGATTTTTCTTTATTTATAGCTGTATAATGAACTATAATAAATCTTTCCCTATTGTTTTGACCTTTGGCATCATATGTGGTATCCAGTGTAATACTTCCTATACTGTTTGATATAGTTTCGGACGTCCTTGTACTTTTTCCTGTATCATCACTATTATCTTGAGATTTTTCCGTCGGTTTCACTATCTTACTGAATACATTATAAGAATAGGATGCGTGAGAAAAATTTAAAATTGTCAATAAAAACAGTCCTTTAAGTAGGTATTTTTTCATTATTTTCCTCCTGATAATTTATTTTTTCTTTTAAAAATAGGAAATAGGCTATAGCTACTACTCCTGTTATTATCCTTAATATTGAAGTTAAATTTCCGTCAAAGTCCAGCCAGATAGCAATAGCTGTAACAAGATTTATAATAAAAATTCCAACAAGAATAGGATTTTTTATTTCAACAGCCAGAGTAATGAAGGAAATTCCAAAGAAAATAACTATTACTCTCACAATCCCTATTAAATAGATAAAAACTGTATGAGTAAGTAACAGATCATTCAAATAAAGGGAGCTACTAAGAAGTATTCTACCTATCGATGTTCCTATAATTCCTATTAAAAAGGGAATGGCTATTTGAAAAAGCCTGGATTTTAGTATACCGTCCCTATCCTTCAATGTTGTAATAAGATACCCCCAGAAGGCGACTTCACATATAAATAAGGATGCAGTAATAAAAAAAACTGTCCTATTTACATAATCCTTGTACATTACATTATAAAAGAGGAAATTAGTTAATATGTAGCATATACATATCAGAATACCGAGTATTTTTTCCTTATTTTTCATAATCCTCCCTTAATTTACATAATCTAAAAATTTATTTATCCATTTAATATAAATTGGACTATTCTGCTGCAGACTTTCCATATAGTTGTTGTAGCTTTCCTCATCATTATATATATTGTATATAATTGGGGTAAGCAGCTTCAATGTAGGGCTTTGGAAAACCTCCTTGTATATAAGGTCGTACATTAGAGGCTTTTGGCTTTTTAAAAGCTGACTGTTTGTCTTCTTTATTTCATATAGAAGAACTATAAGATTTATCTTCTTCAGGTCATTTTTTCTATCATTCAGTACTACCTTTATCTGTTCAGCAAGAAGTTTTTTATATTTCCATGCCTGATATTCCTTATGGCTGTCCTTTGCCAATAGAAACGACAGCTTTTGACTGTATAGGAACAGGTTGTCAGAATCATTCTCATATTTAATCTGTTCTTTTTTTATACATTTGAATATTTCGTTAAACCTTTCAATAAGTTCGTTCTGCATACGGTAAATTTCGCTTAACTCATATATGTCGTCCAGAAGTTTTATTTTAGATTCACTTGTAAAATCATACAGATATATTTCAATATCGTATTTTTCATAACTGTTTGATACCTTTGAAATATTTCCCGATAAAACATAATCCAGCTTTGGATTCTGATTCTTTATAAGATTCATATATTCTATGCTGTATCTCTTATTGGAAAGAGATATATTTTCCTCGTTATGATAAATCGCTAGCTGATAGTTTATGTTGGACTTATAATGTAGTGTTTCATTCAGAAATAACGGTATAGAAACCGCCAGATTATCTGAAATTTCAGACTTTTCTCCAAGGGAAGTAAAGGTTAGCACAAGGATATTGGGCTTTTCCCTATTTTTATTATTAAGAAGCCAGTCGGGTCTATTAAAGTTATAATACCAGAGTGGAAGGTTGGTAGAAAAGAAGGTATTTGCTGGTTTCTCTTCCCCTCTTAAAGACTCCTTTCTCATATAAAGAAAGTCATTTTCATAAGAAATAAACTTATCAAAAAATTCAGGCCATGAAAACTTTGAAGTAAACTTGCATAGCTCCAGTCCTTTATTAAAGTCTCCCTTTAATTTATAATATTCGAGCACATTAAGGGTGGTATATGCTCCATGTTTTTCTGGATCATAAAAGGGAAGCACATATTCTTCAAATTCTTCAAAAAGTTGATTTAGGCTGTATATGCCGGAGGCAACCGCCATTGTTTCAGTATTATAATTAGATTCCCTTAAGGATTCCCTAATATATAGGTTTCCCTTTTCCTTGTCCCCATTTCTGAAATAGTCTGTGGCAAGGGTCAGCTTTGCCCTCCAGGTACCTTTTTTCTGGGAAAATTTTTCAAGTTGAGCCTGATATTC
>JBGXYD010000091.1:0-28195 GCA_041815005.1 Leptotrichia sp.
AAATAGGGAACAGAGTACAGAAAAGGAACTATAATAATTTTTAAATATATTGACTTTAGAAGTAAAATTTAGTTTTATAAATGAAAAAATAGAAGAAGGGAGAGTATGATAATCTATATAATTATTTATATGTTTATCGTGTGAAAATAGATGAGAAAATTATTTATATCTTCATCATTTGAAGAAGTAGAAAAACTGTTTATTCAGTTTATTAATGAACATTTTGGAAGTATTGAAAATATAAAGGGAAAAAAGGTGGAAATAATTCCTACAGCATCACTGAAAGAAGAAACGGATATTCATGTCAAAAAGGCTGTAGAAATATATAAAAAACTGAATTTAAATATAGAAATCATGGAACTGACAGAGCATACGGAGGAAGTATTGAAAAATAGAATAAAAAATACAGATTTTTTACATGTTTCAGGAGGAAATACATTTTTTCTACTACAAGAAATAAAAAGAAAGAATCTGATAGAATTTATAAGGGAAAGAATAGATTCAGGAATGGTATATGTGGGAGAATCAGCAGGAACTCTCATTACATGTCCAGATATATTTTATGCAGATGATATGGATAATAAGTCATTGGCATCTGAGTTAAAAAATACCAGGGGACTTGATATAATTCCCTTTTATCCGCTTCCCCATTACCAGAATGAACCTTTTGCTGAAATTGTGGAAAAGACACTGGTAAAATATGACTGTAAGCTTAAATTGTTCCCATTCAGTAATAATGAAGCAATAGTGGTAGATGGAGAGGAAATGGACGTAGTAACTTTACATGGAATATAAAAAGCATAAATTATTAAAATTGTGAAAAATGATATTAATGATTTTGTTTAAAGCTATTTTGGGGAATGGTTATTTTCATTCCCCAAAAATTTATAGAATACTATTATGATGGCGATAAATCCTATTATGACAAGTTCTTGTATCGATTGAATTATCCAGAAGGACTGTTTCAACTTTTGGGCTAAAAAATAAAGAAAGTTTATATATTCATTATATTTTTTAATATTTATACAAGACATTACAAACATTACTTCCACTTCTATATCGATTTTCTTATAATTTTATATTTTTAAAGTATATCATAAATAATAAAAATTTGTTATAATAGAAAAAAATACTGAATAATGATAAATTATATAAATTATAGATGGGAGAAAAGATGAATATAGTCGCACCGGCAGGGAATTATGAAAAGTTAGAGGCGGCAATAAAGGCAGGAGCAAATGAAGTGTATTTTGGGTTAAAGGGATTTGGAGCAAGAAGAAATAATCAAAATTTGGGGATCCAGGAAATACTGGATGGTATAGACTATGCCCATGCAAGAGGAGTAAAGACGCTGCTTACATTAAATACATTAATGAAGGATATAGAAATAGATACGGCATATTATAATTTAAGCAGAATATATGAACATGGAATTGATGCTGTAATAGTACAGGATTTAGGGTTTGCAAAATTTATAATGGATAACTTTCCTGGACTTTCTGTTCATGGAAGCACTCAGATGACAGTGGCAAATCATGTGGAGTCAAATAAACTTAAGGAACTGGGCTTTAGCAGAGTGGTACTTGCTAGGGAGCTTTCTTTTGAAGAAATAAAGAGTATAAGAGAAAAGACAGATATTGAACTGGAAATATTTGTTTCAGGCTCCTTATGTATAGCTTATTCGGGAAATTGCTATATAAGCAGTTTCATAGGGGGAAGAAGTGGAAATAGAGGTCTTTGTGCCTATTCATGCAGGAAGAAATTTAAGGATGAAGAAGGGGAAAAAGCTTACTTTTTAAGTCCTAATGATCAGCTTCTCCAGGTGGATGAAATTACAAAGCTTATGGACATAGGGATAAATGGAATAAAGGTGGAAGGAAGGAAAAAATCCTCTGAATATGTGTATGAAACTGTATCATATTATGACAGTATAATAAAGGGAAATCCACGACCGACAGAAAGTTACAAACTTTTTAACAGGGGATATTCCAAAGGATATTTCTATTTAGATGACAAGCTTATGAACTTCAAATATTCTTCAAATTTTGGATATTTTCTTGGGACACGTATAGGGGAAGGAAATAGCTTTATGATAGACGATGACCTTATGTTGGGAGATGGAGTCCAGTTTGTTGACAAGGATTTTAATGTTATTTCTGGAGAATATGTAAATAGAATATCCATAGATAATCAGAAGGTCTCTAAAGCCAAAAAAAATCAAGTTATTTCCATTGGAAGACTTCCAATGGAAACAAAGTATATATATAAAAACTATTCTAAGGAAATAAATGACAGAATAATCCACGAAATAAAGTCATCCAAAAGATATATGACTGTGGAGGGGGAATTTACAGCAAAAAAAGGAAGTGAACTGGAACTAAGGCTATCTGTATGCAACCTTAAGGAGGAGAAAATAACAAGCATAAAAAAGGGAATACTTGTGGAGCAAATGGCAAATAAGCCTATAACTAAGGAAAAAATAGCTGAAAAACTGGAAGAACTGGGGGAAACGACCTTTGAAATGGGAAGACTTATGATAAATTATGATCAAATTTCATTTTTTCCTTTTAGTGAATTGAAGGAATTAAAGAGGAGATGTGTAGAGGAACTGAAGGAAAAACTTTTAAAATCCTATAGACGGACATCAGTTTCAAGAAAATCATACAGCTTTAAAAATACACCAGAAGAGGGGAATAGGAATCCAATATTTTCCGCTCTTGTCTCTAACAGTAAACAGGAAAAGGCTTGCCGTGAAATGGGGATTGAAAAAATATATCATAAGCAATATGATGTGGCAAAAGAAAAGAATCTTCATATGACTGATAAAATAAAGATAGATACCAATCTAGCTTCCAACTTGTATCAGGTTGTAATGGGAGAAAAAAAGGGAATTAGCGGTCAGTCGGTGGACTGGAATCTCAATGTCTTTAATAACTTTACTTTGGAGATTTTTTCGGGATTCAGTAATATAGATACTGTTTTTATATCCCCTGAACTGAATTATAATCAGCTAAAGAAAATAAAATCGGACAAAGTGAAAAAAGGTCTTATAATATACGGATTCTTAAAGGGAATGTACATAGAACACGAGATATTCAAGGAAAAATACAAGGAGCTTACGGGGGAGTATTACGATAAATATAGAATTGTAAGAAACAGTCTTGGAAATATTGAGTTATATTTGGATAAGCCTATGAATCTTATACCTAGGCTACAGGACATTATTGAACTTGGTTTTGATGAATTAAGGCTTGATTTTACATTTGAGAGCTCGGGTGAGGTAAAGGATATCATAAAAAGCCTTAAAACAGGTAAAGGTAAATATAACCCTTATTCCTTTGAAAGAGGGGTATATTAGGATATTGGAAAATATTATTGGAATAAATAATGGAATAAACATGTATAAATATTTAAAAGTTAAAGCGAGGGTCTAAATTGAAAACTTTAAAAGACAAAAACCATATGGAAAAATTATATATGCTGTTATCAGCATCAATTTTTATCCATTATATTTTAGTGATAGCAGTAACGCTTTTAATATTAAAGAAAATATTTGTATCAGGGGAATATAAAAAAATACTAAGGAATAAATCTCTTATAGTAGTAGAAGCTGTACTTGGAACAGCAGTCATAACATCGCTTTTTAATAGGAACTACTATGGTCTGATTGCGATTCTTATATTATTATGCTTAATGGTTGCACGATATTATACATTGGAAATAGGAAGGGAATTTAAAAAGTATAACTTGCATTTTATAACAAGGTTATCAGTGCTACCTTTTTTTATAGGTGCTATAGAATACCTTGTAACAAGGGAAAGGGTAGGATATTTTTCCTATTTAAATCCCAACTATCTGGGAAGCATAATGATGATAACAGCTATTATTAACCTTTATATTGGACTGGAAGAGAAAAACAAAATAAATTACGGGATATTTACACTGAATATTATTACAATACTGATGTCGGGATCAAGATCTGCATTGGCAGCGACAGTAATTGGAATAATGGTTTTACTCTTCTACTTCTTGGAAAGAAAATATTTTGTGGGATGTTTACTTCTTGTAACAGGTTACATACTGGGGGTTATCTTTGGATATTTACCTTTTCTGAGACTTGATACAGTGGCAGAATATTATAGGCTAAGAGCAGATATAATACGTATGGCTCTCAAGACCTTTAAAGGAACTAATATGCTATACGGACACGGCAATTTCTATTATTATAAATTTACGAATTATGTATACCCCCATTCCCATAATGCTTTGACTGAATCTCTTTTGAGCTACGGCATAGCTGGAACAGTGGCACTTGGAGCGGTTTTTTTAAGGTATCTTTATGAAATAATGAGAAATGATAAAAAAAATATATTGAAAATAGCTCTAATAGCGAGTACAGCAGCCCACAACTTTACAGATTTTACAATATTCTGGATACAGACGGTATTACTTTTTATAATGGCACTTTCATATGTAGAAGAGGACAGAAAAAAAATTTATAAAAATAAATGAATATAATAAAAAAACTTTTATTCAATCAGGAATTTATCGTATAAAGAATTCCCGTATTTAATAAAAGTTTTTTATTTATAAGAATAATTAGTCAAGGAAAAATAAATCAAAGACTTTCTTTATATAAGGTATAATTATTTCCTTTTCAAGAAAAGCCGCAATTGTAGTAATTGACTGAAAAATACATCCTGCTAATAACAAAGTATAAAAAATATAAGGACCTATAAATCTTATTGTAAAAAATAAAGATGAAAACAGAATGATAAGAGTTATAAATAATGTCTGTTTAGCATAATTTTTTACAAAATTATTTTCCCTTTCAAAAATCAATGAAACAATCGGAAATAGAAAACCTAGTCCCGGAAGAAAAAAACTCAAATTTATTAGAGCTCCTGCAGCATTAACCCTCAATCCCGCAAATGTTTTCTGCTCGTTAATCTCCTTATTCATGATATTACCTCCTAAATAACGTATATTATTACAGGGAAATTTTAGCATAAAAAAGATAAAAAATCAAATTGAAATAAATGGATAAAAGGAGTATACTGTTATTATGAAAAAATTTATTTTTTAAACAGTCCAAAATAAATAAAAACTATAATAAAGAAGGTAAATAATGATATATTTTATAGGAGGAATAAGAGAAAGGGAATTTAAATATTTTGCTGTCATTCAGAAAATAAGGGAGGAGTATCCAGGAATATCTGAACATTTTTATGATGTAGATATAAAGGAAGAGGAAAAGTTTCTTGAAAAGGTCAGCTTTAATTCCATATTTTCTGAGCAGGAATTGGTGGTATTAAAAAGAAGTGAAAAGATAAAGGATCCTGAAAAAATGATGGATTACCTTTCAAATCTTGATGTGAAAACTAAGGAAATAGTAATAGATTATGAAAGGGAGGACGGGAAAATCCCTATAAAATTGAATAAGAAACTGGAAATCCTTAAAAAGGAAGGGAGAATGGAAGTTTTTCTTTTCCTGAAGGAAAGTGAAGAGGAAATAGTTAAATATATACAAAAGGAGCTGGATATACCTTTAAATCAAACAAGAAAGCTTATTGAGATGATAGGAAAAAATCCTATTAAGATAAGGAATGAAGTGGAAAAAATAAAGGTATACTTAAATGGAGCCCCCTTTAATCTAGAGGAAGTAAAGAATATCGTATCAGTTGACAAGGAATATAAAATATATGAAATGACGGAGGCTGTGTTTTCAGGTAAAGGCAATGAAGTTCTGAATTATCTTGAAAAAACTAAGGAATATATGGGAATTCTTTATTCCCTGTATGGAGAACTGGAAATGATGTATAAATTGAGTACTCTAAAGGCCTCAGGAAGAAACTTCAGCAACAGCTATAATCTTTTTAAGGGTCAGTTTGAAGATATAAAGGATGTTTTTAAAACAAATAACAGGATTCCCAATCCATACGTGGTCTTTAAGAAACTAGAAAAAATAAAGAACTACTCTGCTTCCAACCTTGAAAAACTTCTGTTTAAATGCTGGAAAACAGACAAGGATATAAAAACAGGGAAAATAACAATGGAAGCTGGAGTTGGAAACATAATAATGAAAATAGCTGGCTATTATAAAAAGTATCACAAAGGGGAGTGATTGCAATTTCAAGAATAATAGAATTTAGAAACATAGATTTTTCAAAAGGGAAAAGGAATATACTAAGTAATCTTTCCTTTTCCTTAAAAAAAAATGTACATAATGTTATCGTTGGTAAAAATGGAATAGGAAAATCTACTGTATTACGGTTAATTACAGGCATGGAAATACCTGATAAAGGAGAGATACTTATTGAAGGAGCCCCCTTTGTGTATGAGGAAGAAGGATTATATAACATAAGAAGGAAAATAGGAGTGGTTTTTCATAATCTGGAAGAGCAGCTTATAGGGGAAACAGTGCTGGATAGTCTAATTTTTGGAATGGAAAATAACTGTATTCCAAAAGGAGAAATGGAAGAAAACATAAAAAAATATACAGGATTCCTTAGCATAGAAAATATACTCGAAAGTAAGAATAAGGAAATATCGGAGGAGGAAAAATATCGTGTAGCATTGGGGGCGGTGGCTGTATCAGGAGCTGAAATAATACTTATGGACGAAGTTACCTCCATGTATGATGAAATAATGAAAAGAGAGATTTCCCGTTTTATAAACCTTTTATTGGAGGAAGGGAAAACAGTGGTTTCCATAACACATGATATTAATGAGATGGCAGCTAGCGATTATATAGTATATTTACGAGGGGAAAAATCTGTAATAGAAGGCTTGTCAGAAAAAGTTATTCCACAATATATAGCGGATACAGAAGAAGAAAAAGATGGACAAAAACCTGTAAAGATAATTAATCTCAAGGATATGGGGAAAGAACTTTCAGAAGAAGTAAAGATACAGTTGTCTAATATAAACATAACTTCCCAAAAAAGTGGGAAAATATTGATAAATAATTTGTCAGCATCTATTCCTGATGGGAGGATTACATTCATTACAGGGAAGGGTAGCAACAGAAAAAGCTATTTATTGGAGCTGATTTCAGGAATACTTTCTCCAAATGAAAAGTTTTCTGGAGAGATAAAATATAGGTTAAGAAAAGAGGAGTTTTTTATAAAAGATGATTCCCCCAAAAGAAAATGGAGTCAGGCTGTTGAAAATATAAAAATGGTATTTCAAAATCCTGAAGAACAGTTTTTTGAAAGGACAGTAAGAAATGAAATAGAGTATAACCTGATAAAAAAATATATAAAGGAAGAAAAAAAGGAAAATCTGAAACAGAAACTGGATAAGGAAATAGGAGAATTGGCACTATTTTTTGGCTTTAGTGAAGAGTTTTTAGAAAAATCCCCTTTTGTTTTGTCTACAGGAGAAAAACGTCTTTTGTCCATTGCAATGGCAGTATGTGTAAAACCTGAAATTATACTTTTAGATGAACCTTTTGCAGGACTGGACAGTAAAATGACCAGAAAGATTATGACACTTTTGAAAAAACTAAAGAGGGATGGAATAACGGTTATAATTGCTATGCAGCACAGTAAAATGGCAATCCAGTATTCGGATTACCATATTCCCCTCGAGGAAATAAGTTTGAAAGATGAATATTCTGAAGATAAGAGGACAGAGGAAAAGAACGTAAAAAAAAGCAGAATAAAGAAAAATAAGAGATTTTTATATAAGCTGGATTCTAGAAGTAAGATAATAGGAACTTTTATAATGGTCATAATTCTGTTAGCAACTCCCTTTTTTATGTCAGATGAGTATTTTACAGGATATCTGTATATATCGGTATTTCTCTTTGCCATATCTATGGTGTCCGGTTTAAAATCAGGAAATATACTTAAAAAAATGAAAATATATTTTTTTACCGGAATTATACTGATGTTTTTTAATATTCTACTTATGAAAAATGGAAGATTGCTACTGGATTTTGGATTTATAAAGATTTATGATAAACCCGTATTGTATTCTTTAAGTATAATATGGCAGATTTTCCTATTGTTATGGGTGACTGAGATTCTTACAGAAACTACAAAAGATTCTGAAATGATAAAAGGGATAAATTTCTTACTCGGAAAAAGGGATATAAATAGTGAAATTGGACTGATGTTTACAGCGTTTATCGGATTTCTGCCCATTATTCATGAAAAAACTCGGCAACTTGTAAAAATACAGAAAAGCAGGGGAGCAGACTTTTCCATAACTTCAATAAAAAATATAGAGAAAATTTTTCTGCTTATTATTCCTCTTATTCATCTGACATTTCAGAAAATGAATAAGACAGCTGAAATAATGCTTGCTAGAAACTATATAACGGGAAGGAGGCGAACAGAATATGCCCCCTTGAAATTATCCATGTATGATTTTATTTATGGTTTTTTAATTTTGTCGTTTTCAATATTTTATATTTTTCATTTTTGGATGTGAATGATTTATTTTAGAAATAGTTCTTTATAAAGGTTCTTAAAAAAATTTTTTAAATAGTCTTGCATTATTAAAAAAATGTTGTAAACTTATATTGTAGGAAATAGTTTTGTAAGGAGAGAAGAAGTATGAACTTAATAAGCGGAATCGGAAAAATTAAGCTAAAGGGTAAGAAGGAGTTGACTAAGTCAAAAGAAATAGTCAGTCTCCCAGAACCTTCTATGATTTATATCCCTTTGATTATTGGGGCTTCGACAGACTTCGATGTTCATGTGAAAGAGGGAGATGTAATATTTAAAGGAACGAAATTGGCTACAAGGAAGGATTTGTATGTACCTCTTTATAGCCCTGTTTCAGGAACGGTAAAAGGAATTGAAAAAAGAATGCATATGTCTGGAAAGGTACAAAACCACCTTGTTATTGAAAATAATTACAAGGATGAGGAAGTTGTACCGTTTTCTTATGAAAATCCAGATGAAATGTCTCCAGAGGAATTAGTGGCGGCGATAAAGGAAATCGGTATACTGGGATTGGGAGGATCCGGGTTTCCTACATATGTGAAATATGAAAATGCTAAAAATATTGATACAGTCCTTATAAACGCAGTGGAATGTGAGCCGTATCTCACTTCAGATTATAAAATAATGGAAAAACATTCTGAAGAGCTGATTGACGGGACACATTTTCTTATGAAGGCAGGAAGAGCAAAAAAAGGGGTTATCGCAGTAAAGGTAATAAACGATAAGTTGATTGAGAAGCTAAAGGAAAAGTCAAGCCAATATAAGGATATAGAAATAGTTTCTGTTCCAGATGCTTATCCTATGGGATGGGAAAGGGTGCTTATAAGGGAATTGTTTAAGAAGGAATATGATAGATTCCCAGGAGAAATCGGAATAGTGGTTAATAATGCAACAACAGCTATATATCTTTCTGAAGCCTTAAGGGATAAGAAGCCTATAACTCACAGAATAGTTACTGTTTCTGGAGAAGCAGTGAAAAATCCTGGAAATGTCTATGTACCTGTGGGAACATCGGTGGACTACATAATAGAGAAAATTGGTGGGTATTCAGAAGAAGTGGAAGAGCTCGTAGTTCTTGCAGGAGGACCTATGATGGGTAAATCTATAGCTAATGATACCTTTGTTATAAATACTCACAGTAATTCCATAACAATATTACCAAAGGAAAATCTGGAGGAATTACCATGTCTGAGATGTGGATTATGCGTGGAATACTGTCCTGCCAAGATACAGCCGGTTCAGATAATGAATGCTGAAAAGCAGAAGGATCTAGAAGCCGTTACAAGGGCATCGGCTGATAAATGTATAACGTGCGGCATATGTTCCTTTATCTGTCCGTCAAAGATAGAAGTTACGGACTGGGTGGGAAAAGCCAAAACAAGAATAAATAATGCACGAAAGGCAGGTAAGTAAAATGAAGATAATATTTAAGAGGACAACTCCCACTTATCGTAATGAGCTTTCCACCCAGAATATAATGATTTACTTGACTATAGCTCTACTAATAGTCAGCTTATGCTCTGTAGGATACTATTTTACTCTTGGAGCTGACTATGGTATAAGGGCGATATTACTTATAGGAGTATCATTGGCAGCTGCATATCTAAGTGAGGCAGGTTATTTTTACCTTATAAAGGAAAAGGAAATAAAAAAAGCCATAAATAGATCCTTTCCCTATGTGACGGCAATATTATTTGCCCTGATACTTCCAATAGGGACTCCATATTATGTGGTAGCGGTAGGAAGTGTGTTTGCAATATTTATAGGAAAACTTATTTTTGGAGGATTTGGTCAGAATATATTTAACCCTGCACTTATTGGAAGAGTATTTGTTATGATGTCCTATGGGGACAAGCTGACAGCAGTTCTTCCAGGAAAGATAGTGGATGGGGTGAGCAGTCCTACACCTACAACAGTTTTAGCAGGGACAAACTGGTTAGAAAGTATTGATGTATCCCTTTTCAATTTGTATTTAGGATTTTATAAGGGTTCTATTGGGGAAACATTTGCAATTTTAATAATAATACTCGGAGTATTTTTGGCATTAAAGAAGGTTTTAGACTGGAGACTTCCAGTATTTTATATAGGTACATGTTTTATTATAGCCTTTGTTTCAGGTATGTTAAGAGGAGTTTCTCCATTAACTTTTGCACTTATCCATATAGGAATAGGAGGATTGGTGTTTGGTGGTGTGTTTATGCTTACTGATCCTGTAACATCGCCTGCAAGCCCTTTTGGTAAAATATTGTTTGCAATTGGAGCGGCATTTATTACTATGCTTTTAAGGTTTAAATCCAATATGCCTGAAGGTGTGCTTTACTCCATACTGATAATGAATATGCTTACACCGATGATAGATAAATATACTATAATGCAGATAAATAAAGATGAAAATAAGAAACTTGCCATTATTGCTGGTTCAATAGCCTTAAGTACTCTAATAGTGGCATTAGTGTGGAAGGGGGCGTAATAATATGAAAAAGTCGTTATATCTTAGCATGTTTTTGGCAGTGGTTAGTATAGTTTCTGCCTTTATATTGTCATTAACAAATTCCCTAACAGCTGAAACAATTAAAAATGCCAATATAGCTAAACAAAATAAGAAACAGGAGGCTATGTTCAATAGTAATACCACTTTTACTGAGGAAAAGGTACCAGGGGATAACAAGGAAATAGAAAAAATATTTAAGGCAGAAGAAAATGGAAAAGTTACAGGATATATATATAGTCTTTCATCAAAGGGTTATGGAGGGAAGATAAGATTTATGGTAGCAATAAACAAAGAGGGTAAATATATGGCATTTGACTCACTCGAACATAATGAAACTCCTGGTTTCGGAACTAAAATGGACGAAGAAAAGTATAAGAGCCAGTTTAAGGAAAAGGCTATCACAGAGAAAGTAGATGGAATAACCGGAGCAACGGTAACATCAAAGGGACTTGAAAAGGGATTTGATGCTGCTGTAAAACATTTTGAGGAAAATTACAAGTAGGAGGAAGAGGAAATGAAAAAATTAGATATAATTAAATCAGGAATAATAAAAGAGAATCCTGTATTTGTAATGTTTCTAGGTACCTGTCCTATACTGGCTACAACAAATTCACTGACAAATGCAGTAGGAATGTCTGTTGCCTTCGCAGTTGTACTTATAATTACAAATACAATAATTGCAGCAATGCGTAAAATAGTACCTGATCAGATAAGGATACCTGTTTATATTGTGGTCATAGCTACAGCAGTTAAGTTTTGCGAAATGATGTTGAATGCCTATGCACTTCCTGTATATGAGTCACTGGGAGTGTTTCTTGCACTTATTGTTGTAAACTGTATTGTATTGGGAAGAGCGGAATCCTTTGCAAGTAAGAACACAGTCATGGACTCCTTTATGGACGCCATAGGGGTAAGTATAGGTTTCGCTGTAAGTCTTATATTAATGTCCTCCTTTAGGGAAATTTTAGGGACAGGGGGACTAAAACTGAAAAGTCTTTTTGACAGTGAAAAAATAATTTTTGATATACCGTTATTCAGAGATTATGCAGCTTCCTTCTTTACATCGGGAGCAGGAGCTTTCTTAAGTTTTGGAATATTGACAGGATTATTTAACATATATAAGAGCAGACAGGAAGAGAAGGCTAAGACAGAAAAGAAAAATATTAAGAAACCTGAAGTTAAAAAAGAAGGGAAGGTGGCATAATGGAATTAGTTACATTATTTATATCGGCAGTTTTAATAAATAACATAATACTTACCAAGTATCTAGGAGTATGCCCGTTTCTAGGGGTGTCTAAAAGTGTCAAGTCTTCCTTTGGAATGGGACTTGCAGTAATATTTGTCATTTTTTCATCATCCCTTATAACATATGGATTATATTATCAAGTACTGGTTCCATACAAAATGGAATATTTGGATCTTATAACCTTCATATTGGTTATAGCTTCCCTAGTTCAGTTTGTGGAAATGGTAATAAAGAAGTTTTCCCCTACCCTATATAAGGCACTTGGGGTATATCTTCCGTTAATTACCACAAACTGTGCAGTGTTGGGGACAGCTCTTCTGAACATAAGGGAAGGTTATAATTTTGCACAAATGGTTGTGAATTCTATAGCAGTTCCGGTGGGATTTATGCTTATAATGCTTATATTTGCAACAATAAGGGAAAGACTTGAGCTGGCAAATACTCCTAAACATTTTAAAGGAAATGGAATTTCCCTTATTACCGCAGCCCTTATGGCAATGGTAATGTTGGGATTTGCAGGGGTGGTATAAATGAATATAAATATAGCTCCGATTTTGTGGGTATCCCTTTTGGTTGGAATATTTATTTTAACGTATATTCTCAATAAAAGGACACCCAAGCCGGAAGGATGCGAAGATTTAATAAAAAGTGCAGGATGTAGAGGGTGTAAGCAGTTTTCATGTGGACATCATCCTGACAGAAGGGAGAATTAACAATGCAGTTTGAAGCATTATTAGTATTAGGTATAATAGGTGCAGTTCTCGGACTTTTACTGGGAATAGCAGATAAATATTTACAGGTACAGGTTGATGAAAGATTGACAAAATTAAATGAAATGTTGCCAAAATTTAACTGTGGAGCATGCGGTTATCCAGGTTGTAATGGTTTTGCGGAAGGTATACTGGGAAAAGAGGTAACTTCCTTGAAACAGTGTAAACCAATGAAGCCGGCAGTAAGGACGGAAATAAAGGAATTTCTGGAAAATTCTCCGGGTCTTGATGGAGAAGTCATAAAGATAGAAGCTTAGAAATTTGGAGAAAAAATGAGTTTTTATATGATGGGAGAAAGGAGAAAAATGAAAAAAGAAAAGGATAGGGAGCAGAAAAAGGAAGAAAAAATAAGGAGATATCCGAAACAAAAAATCTTTTTCCCATCTGAAATTTTTAAAATAATGAAAAAGGTTAAAGGAACAGGGCTTCTGCTTTTTGCATTAGCCTTGTTTTCTTCCTGTTTGGGAAAAAATGAGAAAATATATACAAAAACAGTGGAGGATTTATTTGATACGGTTCATGTAATATCGGGATACGATAAAAGTGAGAAGGATTTCAGTAAAAAAGTGGAGTTTTATAAAAAGGAAATGGAGGAACTTCATAATCTCTATACTTCTTATGAGGATATAGAAAAAGTAAATAATATAAAGACTATAAATGATAATGCAGGAGTAAAGCCGGTAAAAGTGGACAAAAGGATAATAGCTCTTTTAAAAGATTCAATAAAATGGAATAGGGAAATAAGCAATAAAGTAAATATAGCTGCCGGAGGGGTTATCCAGTTATGGGAAAAGGGAAGGCAGGAAAAAAGAATCCCAAATCATGAAGAACTGGAAAGAGCTAAGAAATGTAGTAATATAGATAATATTGTAATAGACGAAGAAAATTCAACAGTATTTTTAAAGGAAAAGTGTACAAGAATAAATGTGGGAGCTGTGGCAAAGGGGTATGCGGTAGAAATAGTTGCTGCCAAGATGAAAAAAGAAGGAATGGATTCAATAATAATATCAGCTGGAGGAAATGTCAAAGTAATAGGTAAAAGGAAAATTCCTAAAAAGGAAGAGGAAGTGACGGATCTCAAAAGCTGTAAGACTGACTTCTGTATCGGTATAATGACTCCTATTTACAATGACAAGGAGCTGGATAATGGGAATCCCTATAAAAGGAGGGATATTCCCTATATATCAAAAATAGCAGTATCGGATACATCAGTGGTAACAACGGGAAGTTATCAAAGATATTCTGTTATTGAGGGAAAGGTGTATGGACATATTATAAATATGGATACCATGTATCCTGAAGAAAAATTTTCATCAGTAACAGTTATAACTGAAAATTCAGGCCTTGCTGACTTTATGTCTACTACTTTGTATTTACTTTCTTTTGAAGAGGGAAAAAATCTTTTGGTAAAATTAAGGGGAATTGGGAGAATAGATGCCATATGGGCAATGAAGTCGGGAAATATAGAAACAACGGAAAGTATTGTAGACGGAGAGGATTATGTTAAATATGATTTTAAATAGAAAAGGGGAGGTTTCTTTAAAAACTCCTCTCTTAGGAACAAATTTTTTTATAAATATTTATGATATGGTATATATTCTTTTCATAATTATAATCTCTATTTCTCTTATTGTTTTTGGAAAATTTTTCATAGACAAAGGGAGTAACAGAGCAATAGTAAGATATAATGGTAAAGAAATAATGGCTCTTGATTTAAGGAAAAACCAGACAGTTTTTTTATTAAAAAAAGATTATCCTTTATTGTTGGGAGATATGGAAATAGAGGTAAAGGAGGGGAAGATAGCTGTAGTAAAGGAGAAATCTCCATATAACTATTGCTCTCTTATGGGATTTACAGGGGAAAGTACAAGACCGATAATATGTCAGCCGAATAAAATTACTATTACAGTGGAAAATGGTAAAGAGTCTTCAGGAAATAATCAGGTTGATGCGGAGGTGCGTTAGTTGAACAGAAAAAGTTATAAAAATGATATCGAAAATAGTGACATACGATTAAAGAAAATTCTCCAGATGTCAGCTTTTCTAAGTTTGAGTGTAATATTCCAGATTGCAGAGACTTTTATTATAATTCCATTTTTTCTTCCAGGGATTAAACTGGGGCTTGCAAATATAATTACAATAGTGGTATTATACATATATGGAACAAAGGCTGCTTTTAAAATAGGATTAATGCGGGTCGTACTATCGGGGATATTGAGAAATGGACTTGGAATAAATTTTTTATTTTCCTTAATGGGAATGCTGCTATCAGTTTCTGCCTCCAGTTTTTTAAAGAAAAGTAACAGGCTTTCAGTAGTAGGAGTAAGCATAGGAGGGGCAAATTTTCATGTTATAGGGCAGATTATGGTAGCTTCTTTTATTTATAAGACAAATTTGCTATATGTAAGCTATTTACCTTACATGCTTCTAGTCACATTAATTACCGGTTCAGTAACCGGTTATTTGGCTGAAAGGATACTAAAAAGAGTAGATTTCGAAATTTTTTGAAGATAAGAATGAAAAAAACTTGATTTTTACAGTAAAAAATGATAATATATTTTGGTAATTTTGCATCTAATATTTTATAGAGCAATATTTATAAATATAAATTATAAATTGCAAAAGGAGGTTAAAATGGCACACTCTAAATCATCAAAAAAGAGAGTATTTATTGGAGAAAGAAATGCAGCTAGAAATAAGGCAATCAGAAGTAGAGTAAAGACTTTTGTGAAAAAGGTTAATTCTGCTGTTGAAGCTAAAAACGTCGACGAAGCTAAAGCAGCATTACAGATTGCGTATAAGGAATTAGATAAAGCTGTAACAAAGGGAGTTCTTAAAAAGAACACTGCTTCAAGAAATAAGTCAAGACTTACATTAAAAGTTAATGCATTGGCTAACTAATAGCTGATGGTTAATTTTAAAAAAATTTTTTTAAAATTAGTGAAAAACAGGTCTTAAAATTAATATCTTTTTACTAAAAGAAAATTTTGGTAAAAGTATTAGTTTTTAGACCTTTTTTGTTTTGTGTCTAAAAAAGGGCACTAAAGGGGATAGGATTCAAAATAAGAGTTGAAAAAAAGGTGCATATATAGTAAAATTATATAGTAGGAGGAAAGATGATAATTACTGATTTTATTAATGCCAATGTAATAGAGAAGATGAAAAATGAGATAAGAAAGTCTAATGGCAATGAAATTTTTTTCAGGGGTATTCCGAATGAGGACGGAATAATATATAAAGCTGAAGTAATGGCAAGGGGAAATGAATATTCTGTTGCGGCATTGTTGAATATGATGAAAAAGAATGAAGTAATAATTCATAACCATCCTTCAGGGGTACTGATGCCCTCTGATGCAGATGTGGCTATTTCAAGTGCATATGGAAATAGTGGTGGAGCCTCTTATATAGTGAATAATCAGGTGGACAATATTTATGTTATTGTTCCTTTAAAGAAACATATAAAAATAAATATAGATGAATTTTTTGGGGAAAAGGGAAAAATACACCAAAAGATAGATAGGTTTGAATCCCGTAAGGAACAATACAGGATGTCAAAATATATTGAAAAGAGTATGAATGATAATCATAAACTTATAATAGAGGCAGGGACAGGAACGGGGAAAACAATAGCTTATCTCCTTCCTACTCTTCTGTATGCTTTGGAAAATAATTTAAAGCTGATTATATCCACAAATACAATAAATCTTCAGGAGCAGCTTATAAATAAAGATATCCCCCTTATAAGGGAAATCATAGGACAGGATTTTGATTATGAAATAGTTAAGGGAAGAGGAAACTATCTATGTAAAAGGAAGCTCTATAATATGAAGACAGTGGAATCGGATAAAGATACAGAGGAAGAAAGAAGAGAAAAGGAAATATATAGAAATCTTATTGAATGGGATAAAGGGGCAGTCACAGGGGATAAGAATGAAATAGGTTATGGGATACCGAGTAAAATATGGGAGGAAATAAACAGTGAAACAGATACTTGCATGGGAGTAAAATGTCCTTATTATTCCAGCTGTTATTTCTTTAAGGCAAGGAAAAACGTATCAAATGCAGATATGCTTATACTTAATCATCATATGTTCTTTGCCGATCTTTCCATACGTAATGAAATAGGCTTTAATACAGAATACTCCATATTACCCAATTATGATATAGTAGTCTTTGATGAAGCCCACAATATAGAAGATACTGCAAGAAATTATTTTACTTATGAAATTTCGAGATATTCCTTTGGAAGGCTTATGGGAAATATATATAACAGAAGGGTTGCAGCCAATGCAAATTCCAGTATACTGACAAGGGTTCTAGTACATTTGAATGAAATTTTGCCCCAGGAGGAATATGTTAAGATAGATGATATGCAGGAGGAAATTATAGATGGACTGAACAAGTTCTATGACAAAGGAAATGAGATTTTTGATAAGATAATTTATCCTTTTGCACAGGAAATTTCATCGGGAGAAGTAAAAAGACGGATAGATAAGGATGACATAAGGAAAAACAAATTCTGGAGAGAAGTGGAAGAGCTTCATAAGGAATTTAAGGAAATATACGGACTTCTCCTGAGAAAGACTACAAAGTTTCTAAATCTCATAGATGAATATGAGAAGGAGGATGAAAAAGGGATAATATTTGACTTTTATAAAAATTTTGAAAAGTTAAAGCTGTATTTTTCCAGTTTTGAGTTTATCCTTAAGGGGGATGACAGGGAATATGTCTACTGGGTAAACATTACTCCAACAAAAGGTAATATAAAGCTGTATGCTACCCCTTTCAGTATATCGGAGGAACTGAATGAAAATCTTTTTACAAAAATGGAAAGGATAATTTTTACTTCGGCTACTCTCGCAGTGGAGGAGAAGTTTGATTACTACAAGGAAAGTATAGGATTAAAAGTTGAAGGAAATGAAAATCTGAAGGAGGTCATTATAGAATCCCCCTTTGACTATGAAAGGCAGATGAAGGTTTATATTCCTGAGGATTTAAAGGATCCGGCAAGTATGGATTTTTTGGAGGATTCTCTTGAATTTATTGAAATGATGATAAAAAGTACAAAAGGCCATTGCTTTTTACTATTTACTTCCTACAGTGCCTTAAATTTTCTTTATAACAAGCTAAGCAGATACTTTAATAGTAAGGAATATACCCTTATAAGACAGAATGAATTTCCTAGACATGAGATGATAGAAATATTTAAAAATTCTAAAAATCCTGTTCTTTTTGGAACAGACAGTTTCTGGGAAGGGGTGGATGTACAGGGGGAACAGCTTCAGTCTGTAATCATAGTAAAGCTTCCCTTTAAGGTTCCCAATGATCCGGTTACGGAAGCCATAATCGAAAACATAAGATATAAGGGGAATAATCCCTTTAACAGTTATCAGGTTCCCCAGGCAGTAATAAAGTTTAAACAGGGAGTTGGAAGGCTTATAAGGAGCAAAGAAGATAGAGGGATTATAACAATTTTAGATAATAGGATAATAAAGAAAAGTTACGGAAAAAAATTTTTAAAGGCATTGCCTAAAAATTTAATCATAAAAAATAGAAATGAAATTTTAAAAATAGTAGATACAGAGTAACTGGAGGATAAAATGACGATTAAAATATTTGGGCGGGAAATCGTTCTGGAAATAAAGGAACAAAAGAAAAGGGAAAATAATCCTAAAAGGAAAAATTTCAGATTTCTTTTCAGGTACCTTATGGCAGTCATATTATTTTTTGTATTTGGAGCAATAATAGAGGTTTCAAGGCTGAAACAAAATTATGAAATAGGTGTTGTGGCAGAGTCAGACATAATAGCCTATAAGAATGTAACATATTTTGTAGATATTCTTGATGAAAATATACAGTCTAAAATAATAGAGACAACTACACCTGAATACGACGAAATTCCTGAAGTAAGAAAAGAGACAGTGGATGCCATAAATCTTTTTTTTAAGGAAATTAAAGCTATAGATATGTCCAACGATGAAAATATAAGGGAATATATGCAAAATAAGAAATATACATTTACAATAAAGGACTATAAAGATATTTCGATAAGAAATGATGTAGGATATATAGTTAATCTTATAACAACAACAACTGAAATATACAGTGCAGGAGTAGTGAAAATAGAAGACTTGAACAGGATAATAAGAAAAAATAACATGAAACTGGACGATTTGGATGTAAAGATTTTACGAAATTTCATAAAGCCAAACTTGAAAATAAATGAAGTTGAGACAAGAAAAAAGATAGAAGAGAATATAAATTCCCTAAAGGACAAGGAAATAAAAATATACAAGGGGGATATAATTGTAAAAAAAGGTGAAGTGATAGACAGTGATGCTTATGTAAAGCTTGAAAAATTAAATATGATAAGAAATGAAGATAAGCTAAGAAAAGGAATTGGGCTTTCTATTACATATGTAATAATATCAATATTACTTTACCATATATTGAAAAAATATAGTAAAAAGGAGATGGAATCAAACGTATTTTATCCTTCAATGATAACAATAGTAATAATAAATACCCTTTATGCTATGTTTTTTCATAATGAATATAGTATCTACCTACTTCCCTTTGCAATGATTCCTATAGTTCTTACTGTACTTGGAAATAAGATATATGCCCTGACCTTTACTTTTTTTAACATGATGACATTGTCGAGGGAGGAGTCGTGGTTTCTTGTAACAATAGCAGTATCGGTAATGGCGATATATAAGGCGGATAAATTGACCAATAGGACGAGCATAGTGAAACTTGGGATTTTTCTTGGGGTATTTCAGGCAATACTTTCATTAGGTTATGGACTTATAAATCAGATTGAATTTGGATTTTTAGTAATTACAATAATATTTTCTGTTTTTTCAGGGATATTTACTGGAATGCTTTCCCTTGCATTGCTTCCGTACCTCGAAAATACATTTGATATTCTTACGGATATAAAGCTACTGGAGCTAAGTGATTTTTCCCATACATTACTAAAACAACTGCTGCTTGTTGCACCTGGAACCTTTCATCATAGTATAATGGTGGGAGCATTGGCAGAAAGTGGGGCAGAAGCAATAGGGGCAAATGCAACTTTTGCGAGGATAGCTTCCTACTATCATGACATAGGGAAAATGAAGCGTCCCACATTCTTTGTGGAAAACCAGAGGAATGGTGAAAATCCCCATAATAAGACAAGTCCTTCATTAAGTGCCTTGATAATTACTTCCCATACGAAGGACGGTTATATTTTAGGGAAACAGAACAAACTTCCTAAAGAGATACTGGATGTAATAATGGAACATCATGGGACAACCCTTGTCCAATATTTCTATTATAAGGCATTAGAGCAGGATAAACAGGTATTGGAGTCAGATTTCAGATATAGCGGTCCTAAGCCTAAGAGTAAGGAAAACGGTATTATTCTTTTGGCAGATACAATAGAGGCGGCAGTAAGGTCATCGGAGGATAAGAGCAGGGAAGGTATAGAAAATCTTATAAGATATCTTGTGAAATACAAGATAGATGATAATCAGCTAAGTGATTCGGAACTGACACTTGGGGAAATAGAAAAGGTTATACAGGCCTTCTTGAATACATTGCAGGGGGCATATCATGAAAGGATAAAGTATCCTAAAATAGACGAAAGGATGAAAAAAAGGTAATAATTATGCTGGAATGTGATATAACTTACGAAATAGATAAACTGGAAGAATTTATGGATGAAGAAAAAATAAAGGGATTTTGCAGCTTTATATTGGAGAAGGAATACAAGGGAAAATATAATAGGGAAGATTACTACTTATCCCTTCTTGTAACAACGGATGAAGTCATAAGGGAGATAAATAGGGAATACAGGGAAAAGGATTCTGCGACAGATGTGATATCCTTTGCCTATAATGAAACAGAAAATATAGCACCTGTAAATATTTTAGGGGACATAATAATATCCAATGATAGGATAAGAGCACAGGCTAAAGAATACGGTCATTCAGATGAAAGGGAGTTTTACTATGTTATATGTCATGGACTTCTTCATTTGTTGGGGTATGACCATATTGAAGTAGAGGAAAGAGCTGTAATGCGAAAAAAAGAAGAGGAGATACTTGGCGAGTTTAACTATACAAGGGAGTGAACAAACGGCTTTGATAGAAAAAAGTTTATAAAATTATAAATAATAAGGGAGGATAGAATGGGTGTCCGAAATTCGGAAAAAAAAACTAAGAGAAAAAGTTTTATATTCAAGAAATATGAAAACTACGATTGGGATATAAAAAAAGAGAGGGAAAGGGATCGGAGGATTGTAGACAGCTTTAATTTTGCAATAGAAGGGCTTATTGAAGCTATAAGAAATGAAAAACATATGAAGGTTCATATTCTTCTTGCAATAATAATAGTTATTTTAGCAATATTGACAAATGCGACTAAAGTGGAAATATTAATAATATCCTTATCGGTTTCCTTTGTAATAATAACAGAGATGGTAAATACCTCTGTGGAAGCTCTTGTGGATTTAATATCCCCTGATAGGCATCCCTTGGCCAAATTGGCTAAAGATGTGGCTGCCGGTGCAGTTCTTGTAGCAGCAATTAATGCCATATGTGTAGGTTATCTTTTATTTTATGATAAGATGCTGGATATTTTTGACAGTAAAAATAAGCTTCATATTATGGCAGCAAGAAAAGGGAATGTAGCTATACTTATATTGGTGCTTACTGCTATCATAGTAATAGTAATAAAGTCCTTTTATAAAAGGGGAACGCCACTTGAAGGGGGAATGCCAAGCGGACATAGTGCTATGGGGTTTGCAGTGTTTGGGATAGTGGTATTTCTGACAGGTGATATAAGAATACAGGCTCTTGCTTTATTTATGGCACTTCTTGTGGCACAGAGCAGAGTGAAGGCAGGGATACATAGCTTTAAAGAAGTTCTTGCTGGAGGAATACTTGGATTTACAATAGCATTTACCATAATGTTTGTACTTGTGCAATTTAGGATACTTTATAATTAGAAAAGTTAGAAAAGAAGGTAATTAAGGGAAAAGTTATACAATATTATAGGAAAAATATTTAAAAGATTAAAATTTATAAAAGATAATTTATTGTATGGAATCTAATGGATATAATCTAAGAAAAAATGTTTCCTCAAAAATAGAAATAAAAAAATTAAATTCATTTTCCATTAAATGATAAATTTACAACAGAAAAAATTTGTAGTATAATATAGACGTAGTTAATACTCAAAATTATATGGGAAATTTTGAAACTGAAAAGTAAGAATTAAAAAATATTTACTAACTTTAAAAATAAAAATAAGGAGGAAAAATATGTCAATATTAGTGTTTGGGCACAAAAATCCAGATACGGACACAATTTGTTCGGCAATAGCCTATTCAAAATTAAAAAATAGACAGGGGAAGGATACAAAGCCAGTAAGACTTGGGGAACTTAATGAGGAAACAAAGTATGCGATAAACTATTTTAAAATGGATTTACCAGAACTTATAGAAAATGTAGCAGGTAAACAGGTTATTTTAGTGGATCATAATGAAAGAACCCAAACCGCAGACGGCTTTGAGGAGGCAAAGGTTCTGGAACTCATAGATCATCACAGAATTTCCAACTTTAACGTGGATGAACCATTGATGGTAAGGATGGAGCCTGTCGGATGTACCGCTACCATAATACATAAGATGTTTAAGGAAAACAATATAGTGCCTTCAAGAGAAGTTGCAGGGCTTATGTTAAGTGCAATAATTTCCGATACATTGCTTTTTAAGTCTCCCACATGTACAGAATGTGATATAAAGGCAGGTAGGGAACTTGCAGAGATAGCAGGAGTAAATGCTGAAGAATATGGATTGGAAATGCTTAAGGCAGGAACGGACTTAGGGAACAAGACAGACTATGAACTTTTAAATATGGATATGAAAGTATTTGATATTGAAGGAAATAAAATAGGGGTTGCACAGGTGAATACAGTAAATGAAGCTGAACTTCTGGAAAAGAAAGTAAGTTTAATTTCAGAAATTAATAGCATCATAGAAGAGGAAGGACTGAAATTTTTTGTTTTTATAATTACAAATATACTTTCAAATGATTCAGTGGGAATAGTGTTAGGTGAAGGGACAGAAGTCGTTGAAAAGGCATTTAATGAAAAAATTTCAGATAACCTTATAACATTAAAAGGAGTGGTTTCAAGGAAAAAGCAAGTTATACCTCCTTTAACAAAGGCAATTCAGGAGGGATAGTTATTAATTTCGTAAGGTATGTAAGGGAAAAAATCTTGAAACTAAAAGACAATTTAAACCCAATTAAAATTGAAAAATAAAACTCCTTATGGTATAATCGGTTAGAAAGGGAAGGTATGGCAGTAATAGAATTTAAAGGCAGAAAAGAACTGAAAATCTTATTTGGTATAAAGCTACCTTCAATAGTAGCAGCATTTTATAAAGAAATTAAAAATAGGAAACGTTCTGATGAAATAATAAGGGATACCTTCAATATAGAGGCAGGAAGGCTAATTAATGTAGTTGATGTAATCGATGGATTAGGAAATCCGGCTTCTGTCTTAGTGGTTTATGATAATTTTATTTCAGAGAGGGAAAGAATAAGGCTTAATCTTGAAATAGAAGTTTTCAATTTTAATATTTATGAATTGAACAATAATAGCGATATTGATATTGAAGATTTAATAAAAAGAATAAAAAAATAAGGTTGGAAAGGTTGATGATATGAAAAAAATAATATTGGTACTTGGAATTTTAATGCTGGTATTTTTTAACTTAGGAAGTGCAAGCACAAAACTTACAAAAGAAGAAAGAAAATTTAAAAAAACAATGAAGAACTTTCAACTGGAGGCTGTTATAAAGACAAACAAGGGGGATATAGCTGTATTTCTTTATCCTGAAGCAGCACCTATAAGCGTAGCAAATTTTGTATTTTTAGCAAAAAATAATTTCTATAATGGACTGACTTTTCATAGGGTGGTTCCGAATGCACTTGTTCAAGGGGGAGACCCTCTTGGAAATGGTACAGGTGGAACGGGATACATGATTAATGATGAAATATCTGACTGGTTAAGTTTTGAAAATGAAGGAATTTTAGCATATGCAAATAGTGGGCCTAACACAAATAGCAGCCAGATATTCCTAACACTGGCTTCTCTTCCTCAACTCACAGGAAATCATACTATAATAGGGGAGACAAAATCCAGGCAGGATTTAAGTGTACTTAGGGTACTGAGAGAAGATGATAAGATTTTAAGTATAGAAATCAAAGGTAAAAAGGTAGATAACTTTTTAAATCATTTTCAATACGAAGTGAGCCAATGGGAGGCAATACTGAAGAGCAATAAGGAAATGGAATAATATTATGTAAAATATAAGAAAAATTATAATATTTTATAGGATATTAAGGTTATAGGAATAAATAATAATTTTAAGAATAAAAAACTTTCAATATGGGCAATTTTAGTGAAATGGATTAAAATAGCTGGAGTAGTCATTGAAAGTTTTTTACTTTTGCACAGGTTTTAAGTACAAATTATGTATTCTATATTTTTTCTGATAATTTTAAAGCATTGATACTTTCAAATGCAGAAAAAATAAAAAAATTTTATAAAAAACTTGCAAAAAATAAAAAAATGTATTATTATATAGTTAGCAATCTAAACCAGTGAGTGCTAAAACAGATATATAAATTTTAGGAGGATAGAAAATGAAAATAAAACCTTTAGGAAAAAGAGTTCTAATTAAGCAGGTTGAACAGGAAGAAGTAACAAAAAGTGGTATAGTTCTTCCTGGAACAGTCACAAAGGAAAAGCCCATAACTGGAGAAGTCTTGGCTGTGGGAAGAAAGATAGAGGATATAAAAGCTGGAGATAAAATAATCTTTGAAAAATATTCAGGGACAGAAGTAAAGGATGGAGAAGAAACATATTTGATACTTGAAATAGATAATGTTCTGGCAATAATAGAATAAGAAATTTAATTATTATAAAAAATATTTTTTTAAAGTATAAAGGATAATAATAAAAAATTAATATATAGTTTAAAAATCAAATTTAATTTAGAAAATGTCTAAAAAAATGAAGGAGGATATTAGAAAATGGCAAAAATAATAAAATTTAATGAAGAAGCAAGAAGAGCATTGGAAACAGGGGTGGACACACTTGCAGATGCAGTAAAGATAACATTGGGACCAAAGGGGAGAAACGTTGTACTGGATAAAGGTTATGGCATTCCCACAATTACAAATGATGGAGTAACTATCGCAAGAGAAATAGAGCTTAAGGATCCTATAGAAAATCTTGGGGCACAGATAGTAAAGGAAGTAGCTACAAAGTCAAATGATGTGGCAGGGGATGGAACTACAACTGCGACGGTTCTTGCTCAGGCACTTATAAAGGAAGGGCTTAAAATGGTGGCATCAGGAGCAAATCCTGTGTTTATCAGAAAAGGTATGGAAAAGGCTTCAAAAAAAGTAATAGAAGAACTATTTAAAAGGGCAAAAAAAATAGAGTCCAATTCCGAAATCGCACAGGTAGGTGCAATTTCAGCTGGAGATATTGAAATAGGAAAACTTATAGCAGAAGCTATGGAAAAAGTAGGAGAGTCTGGAGTAATAACAGTGGAAGAAGCTAAATCCTTAGATACTACATTGGAAGTAGTAGAAGGAATGCAGTTTGATAATGGATATTTGTCTCCATATATGGTTTCTGATTCCGAAAGGATGGTTGTAGAACTGGATAATCCATTTATACTTATTACTGATAAGAAGATATCCAGCATGAAGGAACTTCTTCCTATATTGGAAAAAACAATAGAAACTGGAAAGCCTATGCTAATAATTGCAGAAGATGTAGAAGGTGAAGCTCTTGCTACATTAGTTGTAAATAAACTTAGAGGAACTTTAAATATTGCAGCAGTAAAGGCACCTGCATTTGGAGATAGAAGAAAGGCTATGCTTGAAGATATTGCCATACTGACAGGTGGAGAAGTAATTTCGGAAGAAAAGGGAATAAAACTTGAAACTGCTGAAACTGAACAGCTGGGACAAGCTAAGAAGGTAAGAATTACAAAGGATAATACTGTAATAGTAGATGGATTTGGAGGAAAGGATACTATAACTGCAAGGGTAGGTCAAATAAAAAATGCCATAGCTGAAACAACGTCAGATTATGATAGGGAAAAACTTCAGGAAAGATTGGCAAAGCTTTCAGGAGGAGTTGCAGTTATAAAGGTGGGAGCTGCCACAGAAACTGAAATGAAGGAAAAAAAATTAAGGATAGAAGATGCACTTAATGCCACAAAGGCAGCAGTAGAAGAGGGGATAGTGCCTGGTGGAGGAACTATTCTTGTAGAAATAGCAAAATCTATTGAAGACTATAAACTGGAAGGGGAAGAAGGAATTGGAGTTGAAATAGTCAAAAAAGCTCTTTATTCTCCAATGAGGCAAATAGTTATAAATGCTGGTCTTGATGCAGGTGTAGTGATAGAGAAAGTTAAAAATTCTGAAGATGGATTTGGATTTGATGCAGCTAAGGAAGAATATGTAGATATGGTTAAGACAGGAATAATAGATCCTACAAAGGTTACAAGGTCTGCAATTCAAAATGCAATATCTGTTTCATCAGTTTTGCTAACTACAGAAGTGGCTGTTGCAAATGAGAAGGAAGAAGCACCTATGGGTGGAGGAATGCCAGGTGGAATGGGAATGCCAGGTATGATGTAAAGTCTTGAAATGTAAAAAGATTATTTAAAATCATTCAAGTATGAAAATATTTATTAAATTTAAAAAGAGGCTGTCTCAAAGAGAATATGTACCAAAAAACTGGACAATGAAAATTGAAAAGTTTGGAGGTACATGTTCTAAAAAGATTAAAATTTTGAGTTCAGCTTCTTTTATTTTTATAATATAAATTATTATGGTTTTATGCTTTCATAAACTTTAAAAATTTAGAAACCTGACTATCAAGGGCAGCCTTCTGATCTTCAAGAAGGTTAAGAATTCCAGTACTCCATGCCTCTGCAGGAATTATAAGCCCTGTTCCTGAACCTTCCATAGGTTTCATACGTATATATCCCAATAATTCAAAAAGCTTTTCCCTAACAAACTTTGCAGCAGTAGAACCTGCAATACTACTTACTGTGGCAGGTTTTCCGTTTATAACTGTGGGAGTTTCAAAATCGAAAGGCTTTGCTGGTCGAGATAGCCAGTCTAACACATTTTTTAATACAGCAGGATAGGAACCATTGTATTCTGGTGAAATAACCCATATGGCATCCGCCTTTCTCGCTTGATTACGTATAGTTGTAACTTCTGATGGAGTAGGAAATTCTGAATCTTGCTCAAGTAAAGGGACATTTCTATAGTCAAGAAACTCCACATTTACCTTTTCTTCAAGTTTTTTAGCAATATAATCCGCTACTGTCTGATTAAAGGAATTTTTTCTAAAGGATCCTACAATCATTAATACTGTTTTTTTTGACATTTTAAATTACCTCCTAGTTTATTTTATCTGTTTAAACTTCCGTAAAATATTTATAAGTGTATTTTTTTCTTCGGAAGTGAGAATACTGTACATTTTTTCAATTTCCTCCCTATGTCTTGGAAGAATTTCTTCAAATACTTTCTTACCTTCTTGGGTGAGACCGACAATATAAGATCTTTTGTCAAGGGCGGAAGTTTTTCTGTGTAACCAGTTATTCCTTTCCATATTTTTTAGGATGACAGTCATATTTCCTGATGTTGAAAGAACCTTTTCAATAAGTTCAGAAATAGACATTTCTCCCTTTGAATAAAGAACATCTAGAACCGAAAACTGAGCAGAAGTCAGCCCCTTATCTCTAAAATTCTTCCCAACTTTATCATTTATAGTCTTTACAGCTCTCTGTAAGACAATTTGTAAGTGAATTGAAGAATTTTTACTCCACTTTATATCCATAATTACCTCCATATGTTATCAGATAACTCAAATATGTTATCACTAATTAGTGATAAAGTCAATATGCTTTTTATAGAAATTTTTAAAATTAAAATTTTAAAAATAAGTGAACCCTTTTAATTGTCAAAAAAATTTTCCATAAAGTAAAAAATGTAGGAATAAAAAATTTTATAGAAAAAACGATAAAAATATAAAGATAATAAATTGAAAATAGCTACATCTATTTAAGAATGTAGCCATCAAAAAATTATATTTAAGTTACATCAGTTTTTCTAATTTCAGATAAAATATTTTTAGCTGC
>JBGXYD010000092.1:0-7829 GCA_041815005.1 Leptotrichia sp.
AAATGACCTGCTTGATGAAATAAAAATAGAATATAGTAAAATTTTTAAGGAAGTAAAGAAAATAAGTAAAAAAATAGTTAAAAATTTTAAAGTTTCAAATATATCAGAAGAAGAAACCGCATTTATAACTCTATATTTTATAAAAAATATTGAAGAAACAAAGAATGAAAAAAATATAATAATAATATGTTCGAGTGGAGTAGGAACATCTGAGCTATTAAAGGTAAAAGTGAGGCGAGCATTTCCAGAAATAAATATAGTAGATGTAATATCAAAAAGAAGTTATCTGAAAAAAAAGGACGAATATAGAGGTATAGATTTCATATTGACGACAGTAAATTTTGAAGAAGAAACAGAAGTTCCCTGCTTACTTGTCAGTGCAATTTTTACAGAAAATGATAAAAATAGAGTAGAAAAGATAATGAAAGGTGGAAAATAATGGAAAAAAGTATAGAATTTTTAATTCCTACTAGAATAAATAGCTATAATTCATTGGGAAATTACCTGAAAGAAAATATAAAAGACACAGACTTGATTATAACGAATGAATGTATATTGAAACCACAGATTGGAAACCAAAATTTAGGATGTGATATTCTGTATCAGGAGGAATTTGGAAAAGGAGAGCCAAACAATGAAATGACAGATAGAATGCTTGGTGTATTGAAAAACAAAAAATATGAAAGGATAATAGCTATAGGAGGAGGAACAATAATAGATATAGCAAAACTCTTTCTATTTGAGGATGAGTTTAATACAGAAACAATCTTTGAAAAAGGTGAAAAGCTTCAAAAAAAACGAAAATTAACTGCCATTCCTACAACATGCGGTACTGGAAGTGAAGTTACAAAAATTTCAATTGTCGAGTTCAAAGATAGGAAAAGTAAATTAGGAATAGCTATTCCACAGATGTTTCCAGATGAAGCAATATTAATACCGTCATTGCTAGAATCAATCCCTTTTGAAGTGTTTGTAATGAGTTCCATAGATGCTCTTATACATTCGATAGAATCTTTCATATCACCTAAAGCAAATAATTTTACCAGGGCATTTGGAAGAAGGGCAATGGAAATAATTATTCAGGGATATATAGAGATAATAAATAATGGATTAAGTCTTCCGAATAATCTTCAGGAATATCTTGAAGCAAGTACATTGGCAGGAATTTCCTTTGGAAATGCTGGTTGTGGAGGAGTACATGCATTGTCTTATCCGATAGGAGCAATTTATCATATTCCACATGGAAAAGCAAATTATCTGGTATTTCAGGGTGTTATTGAAAAATATAAGGAACTGAATGCAGACTTAAAAGATCTGGAAAACATACTATCCGGGATACTAAACTGTAAATCGGAGGAAGTATGGAGAAAAATGACAGGGATACTTGAAAAACTTATAATAAGGCAACCGTTATCCAGTATAGGGATTAACAGGGAAAAAGCTAAAAAAATGGCAGAATCTGTATTCAGAAATCAGCAGAGATTATTAGCAAATAATCCTGTACAGTTTACTCAGGAAGATATTTATCAAATTTATTTGAATTGTATGTAGATATGAGGTGAAAGATAATGAATGAAATTTTAAGTTATAAGGTTTTTGCTGCAAAAATTCGACTGGAAGCAATGAAGGCATTAGGAAAACTGGGGTTTGGACATGTAGGAGGCATAATGTCTATAGCAGAGCTCCTAGGGGTATTATATGGTGGAGTGATGAAAATTAATCCTGATAATCCTAAATGGGAAGATAGGGATTACTTTATAATGTCAAAAGGTCATGCTGGTCCAGCCTTATATACGGCATTAGCTTTAAAGGGGTATTTTCCATTATCAGAACTTATGACTATAAATGTTAATGGAACAAGACTACCTAGTCATTGTGACAGAAACCTTACTCCAGGGATAGATTTTACTACAGGCTCACTAGGACAGGGGATGTCAACCGGTATAGGAATTGCACTTGGGAATAAGATATTGGATAAAAAAAATTATACATACATATTAATTGGAGATGGAGAAGCAGACGAAGGTCAGATATGGGAAGGGGCATTATTTGCTCCCCAACAGGAATTGGAAAACCTTATAGTATTTCTGGATTATAATAAGCAGCAGCTAGATGGGTACACATATGATATTATTGATTTAGGAGACTTACGCCAAAAATTTCAAGATTTTGGCTGGTATTCAATAGAGGTGGATGGTCATGATGTAAAAGCAATAAAAAGTAGTATAGAATTAGGAAAAACAATAAAAAGAAAACCTAAAATGATAATATTGAATACGATTAAAGGAAAAGATGTATTTTTTGCAGAAGGTGTGAAATATAATCATCATATGAGATTCAAGAAAGAGGAAAGTGACAGGGCAATTCAGGAATTAAGTGAAAAATTAGAAAATTTGACCAAGGAGGTGGAAATAGGATGAAATATGAAATAAAGAATAACCTAGAACTTGAAGATAGGACAATGAAGGAAGTTTATTGTGATGTCCTTATGGAAATGGCTAAAAATAATGAAAAAATAGTTATATTTGATGCCGATTTGATGAATTCTATTGGAACAGTAAAATTTAAGGACATATTTCCTAAACGTACAATAAATTGTGGTATACAGGAAGCAAATATGATAGGAGTTGCATCAGGAATTTCAGAGACGGGGTTTATTCCTTTTGTCCATACCTTTGCATGCTTTGCAACTAGAAGAACTGCTGATCAGATATTTGTATCGAGTGCTTTTTCAAAAGCTGATATTCGGATAATAGGAAGTGATCCAGGTATAACAGCTGAACTTAATGGGGGGACTCATATGTCTTTTGAGGATATAGGAATTATGAGATCCATACCTTCTGTGACTGTCATTGAACCTACAGATACAGTAATGCTTGAAGATATAATCAGGAAGGTTTCAGACATGAAGGGTGTGTATTATATAAGAATTTGTAGAAAAAAGATAGCAGGAATCTATAAAAAAGGCTCAACTTTTGATATAGGAAAAGGGGTGATATTACGTGAAGGTAGCGATATCACATTAATTGCTGCAGGGATAACAGTGGCAGACTCGCTGAAAGCTGCTGAAAAACTTGAAAAAATGGGAATATCTGCTAAAGTTGTGAATCTGCATACAATAAAACCTATTGATAGAGAAATAATTATCCAGTCAGCTAAAGAAACAGGAGCAGTTGTAACAATAGAAAACCATAATATAATTAATGGACTGGGAAGTGCAGTGTCAGAAGTTCTAATAGAAAATTATCCAGTACCTATGGAAAGAATGGGGATAAATGATTCTTTCGGACAGGTGGGAGATATGGATTTTCTAAAAAAAGTATATGGATTTACTGAAGAGGATATTATCAAAAAAGCGATTAGGGCAATAAAGCGTAAAATAAATTAAAACAATAGGAGGAATCAGGGTGAACAGGTACTTTCAACGAAAACCGAAAAATAAAATTATAGGAGAAGGAGTTGTTCTTCAGCAGGATATCAATATGGAAAATTCACCTTTTTCATATGTGGGTTTTAAAAAAATCGACTTAAAAAAACACGCAGTATTTGAGGAGAATACAGGAAAAAAAGAATGCTGTATACTGGTATTGACAGGAAAAGTTACAGTAAAAGAAAGGGACAATATATTTTCTAATATAGGAAGACGTGAGACTGTATTTGAAAAAATCCCTACTGACAGTGTATACATATCAAATGACCGTTCTTATAAAATAAAAGCGGAAACGGAGGCGACAATTGCTATCGGATATGCACCGTCAAATAAGCAGTTACCAACTATATTAATAAAGGCAGAAGATAACAGTATAGTTGAACGTGGTAAATATTTGAATAGGCGTGTAGTTAATACTATGCTGGATGATAAATCTCCTATTTCTAACAGCCTTCTGATGACAGAAGTTTTTACGGATTCGGGAAACAGTTCAAGTTATCCGCCACACAGGCACTGTAATAATAACTATCCAGAGGAAACTTATCTGGAAGAGAGCTATTATCATGAAATAAAGCCAGCACAGGGATTTGTCTTTCAGCGTATCTATAATGATGATAGGAGTATTGATGAAGCATTTGGAGTGGAAAACGGAGATTTAATTCTTTGTCCAGAAGGGTATCATCCTGTGGTAGTTCCTGACGGTTATGAATCCTATTATTTAAATGTCATGGCAGGACCTGTGAAATCATGGTTATTTCACAAAGATCCTGATCATGTATGGATAGATGATAGAGAATAAATTCCAAGAAATGAAAAGAAATATAAAAACAGAGAGAAGGGATAAAAATGAAAATAGTGGGAATAACGGCTTGTACAGCGGGTATAGCACATACGTATATTGCTAAAGAAAAAATAGAATCTGCTGCAATAAAAGCAGGGGATGAAATAAAGATAGAAACACAGGGGTCAATCGGCATAGAAAATGAACTGACGGAAGAAGATATAAAGACAGCAGATGTTATATTGATTGTAACAGATATAACAGTCAGTAAGGAAAGGTTTACAGGGAAACCTGTAATAGAAATACCGATAAGCATGGTTATGAAGTCTCCTGAGGGAATTATAAAAAAAATTCATGAAAAAATGAACAAATAGAGAAATGATTATAGGAGGAATGACAATGAAAAGGAAATTTGATTTTAAAAAGCATGTATTAACAGGAATTTCTTACATGATACCCATTGTTGTAGCAGGAGGTATACTGGGAGCCTTAGCAAAAGGATTTGGAGGATATAATATAGGAAATGCGGTTGAACCAGGAGCAACACCATTTACAAATATGAATCCTTTTATCTGGACAGATTTCTGGTGGGGAGTAAATAAAATAAGTTCCTATGCAATGGGATTTGCAGTGGCTGTAATGGCTGCCGGAACAGCTTATTCTATTGCAGGCCGGCCTGCAATAGTTCCAGGATTGATATTGGGATACGTAGCTTCTGAGACAAAGGCAGGTTTTCTTGGAGGATTATTAATAGCCTTTATAATAGGGATTTTTATAAACTGGATAAAAAAATTCAAAGTATCTCCTTGGTTACAGGGACTTATGCCAGTTCTTATTATACCAGTATTCAGTACTTTTATCTGTGGGATGCTATTTCTTTTAGTTTTATCACCGCCTTTGACATTTATTATGAGTAGATTCCAGGCATGGATAATTTCATTAAATGGAGGTGCGAAGTCTGTAATAGGGGCAGTAATAGGAGCATGTATGGGGTTTGATTTAGGTGGACCAGTGAATAAGACAGCATCTCTTGCGGCAAATGCACTTGGAGCAGACGGGATATATGGACCGATGTCAGCAAAGATTGTAGGGGGAATGACACCTCCGATTGGGGCATTTATTGCAACTCTACTAGCAAAAAATAAATTTACGAAAGCTGAAATTGAAACTGGAAAAACGGCATTGCCAATGGGGCTATGCTTTATTACTGAAGGATGCCTGCCATTTGCAGCTTCAGACCCTGTCAAATTTATTGCAAGTTCAATGCTTGGTTCAGCTGTAGCAGGGGCAATTTCAGTAGGAATGGGAGTTGAGTCGGTGGCAGGTCATGGAGGAATATTTGTTGTTCCAATGATGAAAAATCCAGTCTGGTTCCTCATAGCATTAACTATAGGTTCTTTTACGACAGGAATTATATATTCCAGACTTAAGAGTAATGTTACTGAGGAAGAATTTAATATTGAAAATTCAGATGTTGATTCTATAGATTTTGAGATAAACGTCCAGTAGACAGGAAAGGAAGTAGAAGAATGTTAGTGAGTATGAAATCAATTTTAGATGATGCAAATAGACATAGCTATGGTGTGATGGCAATGAACAGTATTAATATGGAAATGGCACGTGGTGGAATAATGGCAGCTGAAGAAGAAAATTCTCCTATAATTATACAATTTGGTCCTGGACAGATGAAGAAGCATGCCCATAGGGAAGAGATGTTTCCAATTATAAAATCATTGGCAGACAGAGTAAAAGTTCCTGTTGCATTAAATCTGGACCACGGAATGAGTTATGAAATAATTAGTGATTGTATCCGGATGGGATTCACGAATGTTATGTTTGACGGTTCCAGCCTTCCGTATAATGAAAATATGAAAAAGACAGAAATGATATGCAGTATAGCTCATAGTTATGGATGTTCCGTTGAAGCTGAACTTGGGCATGTTGGACAGGCTGCAAACGGAGATGATGATAATGCAATTCTTTATACAGATCCTTTAAAAGCTTTAGAATTTATAAGATATACAGGGGTGGATGCTTTAGCTGTTGCAATAGGGACTGCACATGGGAATTATCCAAAAGGGAAAATTCCGAAATTAGACTTTGAAAGATTACAGGAACTTAAGGAAATTTTAAAAATACCTCTTGTATTGCATGGGGGATCAGGTTCAGGAGAGGAGAATTTAAAAAAAGCTGTTAAATATGGAATAAACAAGATAAATGTAGCCACAGATGCATTTTCAGCGGCAAAAACAGCAATATTGGATACATTAAAAGAAAATCCTGAAACAGATTATATGCATTTATGTATGGCAGCTGAAGAAGGGATTAAAAAATTTGTCAAGTCGTATATCCGTATTATAGGATCAAATAACAGATACATATTTAATGAGAACAGTTACAATGAAAATGAATGAAAATAAAAGAGCAGAGGTGAAAATAGATGACAGATAATGTACAGATTAGCAGAATACTAGATAAGGAATTAATCAATTTATCATTGAAAGCAAAAAATAAGGATGAAGTTATCCGAGAATTGACGGATATGTTATACAAAGCAAATTATATTTCTGATAAAGAAGGATATATTCAGGATGTTTATCTGAGAGAGTCAGAAGGAGTAACGGGAATTGGGAATAATGTAGCGATTCCACATGGAAAATCTGATAGTGTTTACAGGGCAAGTTTAGCAATAGGCAGGACAGAACAGCTTATAGACTGGGAATCTTATGATGATAAACCGGTTAACTTATTTTTCTTGTTTGCAATTCCTTCAGGAATCGAAGGGGCAAAAGTACATCTGAAACTATTATCTCAGGTAGCCTCAAAATTAGCTAATGATGAATTACTGAATAAATTAAAAAAATCGAAGACAGCAGAAGAATTTATTAGGCTGTTAGGTTAATTTGAAGAATGAAGCTGTTTAATAAACAAAAAATATGATGAAAGGAGTATACAGGTATATTTATGTGAATAAAGATATGATTTTATAATAATAAGGAGAGCAACAATATAAATATTGCCGATTAAAATTAATTTAGATAATCTTAAATAGGTAAAAAACTTTCTAATTTCAGATACAGGGTTAGCTCAGAAGGTCTCAAGGGAAGCTCTTCTAAATGCATTTATGATTTCAAAAGAATCTGGAGTAAAAGTGATTTTCGAATTAGACCATAGGCTATGTACATGGAAATCAAAGGAAGAAATAATCCTATTATGATTTTATAGCTAGACAAGCAGATATTGTAATAGGTACAAAGGATGAATTGTTGCACAGTTCGAGTGAAGTGATGCTGACTATTGAAAAGATAGAAAGGTTAATAGAGGAATATAAAATAAATAAGTAGGATTTAAAATAAAACATCAGTTACCACATTGAAATGGAAAAGAAGTAATTGATGTTTTTTTATAGGGGGTGTATCTATAAATAGAAAGAGACAAACAATGTAAATTATATTTATACTAATATCTAATTGAACTATGTATAAAGATGTGGTATAATATAATAGGGTGATAGAAATGGGGAAAAAATATACAATAAGTAAGGAAGAATTAGAAGAAATTAGAAAAGCGAGAAGAGAAACACAGAATAAGAAAGAAGATAAACGTCTTTATGCTATT
>JBGXYD010000093.1:0-2688 GCA_041815005.1 Leptotrichia sp.
AAAAACTCCATAGGAATATATGGAAAAGTAAATAGGGATTATACAGGTCCTAATCTTCCTGGCAAATTGAATACACATATTAATTTTGGGGGAACTATAGAGTTAAACGGAGATAATTCTATAGGGATGTATTCAAATGGAGCAGAAATGACTAGTAACGGTACTATCAAAAGTGATAAAAAAAATACAATAGGTATATATGTGTATTCAGATTATGATATTACTTCCTTTAAGTATCATGATGAAAATGATATTTTTGGGGATATCATACTTACTGGAGAAAAATCAATAGGGATATATGGTAAGGGAAAGGGGGAGTATGCCCTTCATAATTCTGGAAGGATAGTTATAGGTGACTCACCTGATAGAAATAATCCAAGTATAGGAATGTATACTGATGAAATTGGGATATCACTTTACAATATCGTTGGCGGTTATGAATATGATAGAATGCGTATAATTGTAGGAAAAAATTCTATAGGAATGATGAAAGCAAGAGGTAATGGCTCTTCTACAGGGAAGTTTCAGATGGAAAACGACGGATTTAACGTAATAGAACTGGTAGGCGACGGTGCTATCGGAATGGTATTGGGAGAAAATGTATGGGGAAAAAATAGAGGAAATATACTTACTCGTAAAAAAGCAGATGGAACAAATCCTAAGGGAGTTATAGGTGTACTACTTGGTAAAAATTCGCGTTTTGTAAATGAGGGTTGGATAGAAATAAACTCTCCAGATGGTGTTGCGATATTTAATGCAGGAGGGACTTTCATAAACACCGGAAGCGTCAAAGTATCTGATGGTGCTGTTGAAGAGATTAAGGCTACAAATCCCCTTATACTGAAAAATATGATGACTCCTTTTGGTGGAGAAAGTTTTAATATATATGTGGATACATTGGGAGGAACTAATCCTATAGAAGGGATAGGTAGTATAGGTCTTAAAAAGATAAATCTTGTTATGGGGGCAGAAGCTGCTTCTAGCACTAATGCTACTGAAATTGCTGTTGATAAGAAGATTTTAGAGAAATATAACGACTCTTTTAAAGATGGTACTGTAAAGGAAGTAGACATAAAATCTGATGCACTTCTGTGGGAAACAGAGTCTGTTACTGAAAGGGACACAGTCAAAAGTGTAATCCTTAAGAAAAAATCCTTTACAGAGTTTGCTGAAGACAGTCAGGCTGAAAAATTGACAGAGGGTCTTGATGAAAGATACAGTGCGGCTCCGTTGGATTCACAGGAAAAGGAACTATTTAACTCACTGAACTCCCTAAATACTAACCAGAAGGATATTCTGTCAAAAACATACAAAGAAATATCAGGTCAGAGCCAGTATATAAACGTACAGCAGAGGATAAAAGAAACTGGGACAATGCTTGATAAGGAAATATCTGACCTTCAAAAGGAATTCTCTGAAAATGGAAGCAAAATAAAAACATTTGTTACAGGTGGAGGATATAAATCTAAAGTGGAAGAGGTTCCCGATCATAAGACTGCAGGATTTGGAGCTGTATATGTAAATAACAATGCAGATACTAAAATGAACTGGTATGCGGCGGGAGGAGTAAACAACTTCAGATTACAGGACAGCGGTCGAAGCAAGGAAGAAGTATCTATGTTAAAGGCAGGAGTTTCTAAGACATTTACATTTGGAAAGGATATAGACTGGACTGTGGCAGGGGAAGGATTTGTATCCAGAAGTGAAATGGAAAGAGTATATACAGTAATGGGAATGGGCTATACAGCACAGGCAGGATACAACTCATATGGTGTAGCCCTCAAAAATGAAATAGGTAAAAACTTTGGAAGTGATACCTTTACTATAAGACCTTATGCATCATTGAAGGCAGAATATGGAAGATTTTCAGACATAAAGGAAAGAAACGGAGTATTGAGGCTTCATGTGGAGGGAAATGACTATTATTCAGTTAAACCAGAATTAGGAGTAGAGTTTTCATATGTACAGCCTATGTTTACAAACTCAAAATTTAAGGCTTCCCTTGGACTTGGATATGATTATGAGCTTGGTAAAGTGGAAAACATAGAAAACAGTGCAAGATATGTAGATACATCATCTACTTGGAAGTTTAAAGGAATAAAAGAAGGAGAAAGAGGTAACTTTAAGACAGACTTACGACTGGGCTTTGAGGCAGGACATTATGGTATAACAATAAATGGAGGCTATGATACAAGAAATAAAAATACCAGAGTAGGCTTAGGAATAGGGGCGACATTTTAGACTGCTCTCTTGATATTTCATAAGAAGGATACCCTTAAAATACAGTGTATCCTCTCACCTGAAAATCAAAGTTAAAAAATACTGTATTAATAAGGTCTATGGAGTTTTACAAATACCAGAATAAAAAAATAAAGGAGAGATCGCCATGAAAAAATTATTATTAGTTGTGTTATTTTCTTTTACAGCTACACTTTATAGCTATCCGAGCAATATAAAAATAACAAAGAAGGAAGGAAACTATATAAGATCAAATTTAACTTATTTATTTGGGAAAGATAAACTATGTCACAGTATAGGAAGAGCTTATGTAAATTTTCCTGAAATATATGATGGAGGTAGGACTTATATGCTAGATTCTATATTAAAACAGATAAATAAGAGAGAATATACTCCCCGTGAATCCTACTGCCTGTATTTTACTGATGAGATGTCAACGAAACGAAAGGT
>JBGXYD010000094.1:0-2679 GCA_041815005.1 Leptotrichia sp.
ATTATTAACATTCTTATTTATAAGCTGTCTAAATTCCTGCTTTTTCCTTGCAAGCTTCTGTGCAGATTATGGCTGTATGGGCAAAGGAGTTAAATTTTCTAATAAAGAGCCTGGAGGGATTTATACAGTTTTCTATAAAAAAGGATATGAAAATTATCTTGAAGAAATATTACAAAGGAAAAAGGAATATGTAGAAATTGAAAATCATAAGATACTACTGCCGGAAAATACGACATTGAAAAAATTTCATGACTCTCCTGAATATAATTATAGGATGGGAATCTATGAAAACCTGGTTCATTACTATTTATATGATAAAGAAAGGAATGTAGGATTTCCTTTAGGATTTAGATTTGATAAAAATGAAAATTCTTTAAGCCAGGTAATAGAGGGAAAAAATGAGTTTGTAGGAAAAGAGGGCAAACACATTTATTATAGAAAAAGTTCTCAAAATCCTCCTTATAGAAGAAGGACATATATAAATAGAATAAGTGAAGAAGTCTATATTACTTTTGGAGACTATTCACATGAAGATAGAAGTGAAGCTGAAATAAAAGTTACAAATTTTTTAAAAGAATTAGTTAAAGAATGGGAAAAATAAGAAAGGATTAGTAAATAGTATGAAGAAGTTAAAGTTTTTATTATTAACATTCTTATTTATAAGCTGTCTAAATTCCTGCTTTTTCCTTGCAAGCTTCTGTGCAGATTATGGCTGTATGAAGACAGGAGAGCCTAAATTTTCTAAGAAAGATCCCAGAGGAATTTACCTAGTTCTATATGAAAAAGGATATGAAAATTATCCTGAAGAAATATTACAAAGGAAAAAGGAATATGTAGAAATTGAAAATCATAAGATACTACTGCCGGAAAATATGACATTAAAAAAATTCCGAAATGCTCTTTCTGGTTCCGGATATAATTATAGGATGGGGGGAGAGTATGAATACCTGGTTCATTATTATTTATACGATAAAGAAAGGAAAGTTGGATTTCCTCTAGGATTTAGATTTGATAAAGAAGATGGAGATTTTTTAGGCTGGGCAATAGATGGAAAAGATGAGCGTATAGTAAAAGAGGACAAGCATATTTATTATAAAAAAGTATTTTTCAGTAATCTTAATGATACTTATTACTCTGACAAAATGTATATAAACAGAATAAGCGAAGACATCTATATTACTTTTGGAGACTATTCAGATGAAGACAGAGCTAAAAGTCGAAGAAAGGTTACAAATTTTTTAAAAGAATTAGTTAAAGAATGGGAAAAATAACAACTGAAGTTTTTTAGAAGGGGCTGTCTCTAAAATAATTAAATACAAGTAAATAATAAAAAACTTTTATGAAATATTACTTTGTATATAATTTATTACTTTAGGGACAGCTTTTTTTGAGACTTATTTCTATTTTTTGTCTAAAGCTTCTAAATATAGGTTCATTTTCAATTGGGCTGTCTCTAAAGTAATTAAATACAAGTAAATGATGAAAAATTTTTATTTTTTTCCTAAAAATTTTCCTGCCAGTCCCAATAAGTCATCAACTACATTTCCATCTTTATTACTGTCCAGCATATTTGTCACTGTTCCCATTATTCCCGAAACATTCTTATTTGAAGTCAAGTTAGATGCAAACATGGAAGTCAGGTTTCCAACTCCTTTAGCATCCAGGTTATTTTCCTTCTTTTGCTGCCCTAGTACACCTAATACTAGAGGAGCCATCATCTGAAGCATTTTTACGCTCCCTTCCTGGGACAGTCCGCTAGAAGCTGAAACAGCCTGTGCCACATTGGAAGTCTGAGCTCCAAATAAATGATTTAATATCCCTGCACCATCTTTTAAATCCGGATTTTTCAGATATCCTTCCAGATTATTCAGGACAGATCCGTCGTGCTTTGTCTCCAATGCCTGATTTAAGGACTTTGCCCCTTCCTCTGTTCCCGTATTCTTATTCAATGCTGCGAGCATTGCAGGAAGTGCCGCCATAATGCCATTTTTCACTTCCCCTTCTGAACCTCCTACTTGGGAGGCCAGTTTACTCAAGTCCTTTCCTTGAAGTAATCCTGCTAAACTTTCTAAATTCATAACTCTTCCCTACCTCATCCTATTTTATTTTTACTGTGCGGAAAAAAGCAGTTCCCCGCTTTCCTTTCCTATCTGAATTCCATAAGTTATTCCATTTCTGTGCTTTATTGAGCTCGTAAGCTCATTTTCTCCCATCGTGGCGAGTATTTCCGTATAGAGGTTCCTAGCTTCTTCTTCGCTCATATTCATATCGGAAACTTGTATAAGGTTCACTACCATATCTTCTATTATTCCCAGATCAGAACCCGTTATAACTCCCACTTTTAAAAATAGCCCTATCGGAGTAATTCCTTCATATCCTATAGTATAATTCGTATTTTCCTTTATTTTGACCTTTGAATAATAAAATTTTTTATTTTCAAATATTATTTTTTCAAATTTTTCTATTTCAATTTTATTCTTTCTGGAATTTTCTTCAAATTCCTCTATTAGCCTTTCAATTGACTTCTCTTTAAAAACCGACTGTTCCAACTTTTCCTGTAATATATTTTCCTCTTTTTTTATAGTTTTTTCACTTTCTTTATTACATGAAATAAAAAATAGGATAAAAAAAATCAATTTCACTAAGTTCATTTTTTTTTTCATTTCACCACTACCTGTC
>JBGXYD010000095.1:0-31840 GCA_041815005.1 Leptotrichia sp.
TTAAAATCAAGTTCATCTATACTTTCTGGAGAAGTTGGCTTTTATCTTGACCAGATGGAAATAAAAATTTCAAATTAAAATAGATGAAATATATAAAGATTTTTTAGATAGTCCAAAAATAATTATAAAAAATAATGATAGTTTAAGTAGAGTAAAGTATTTTGAAATTAGAGATAAAAATAGTAAAAAAATGGTATCATACATATTTGAAAAAGAAAGTGATATTTATTATTGTCATAAAGAATGTGAAACAATAAATTTAAAAGATAGAAATAGAATAAGAATAATAGAAGAAGAGGATTATAAAAAAGTATTAATTGATAATACACAAGGCTTTTTTTATTTCACAAGGGAAATAATAGTAAGAAGCTCTTGAAAACACTAAGTTTTTTTACTACTATTAAAATAGTTAATAATAAAATTCAATATACAGTAATACCATCTAAAACTGACCTGAAAAATTATGGTTGTTTTACTCAAACACAAACATTTTTTATTTTAATAGTCTGATTTTAAGAAGGTTTGAGTATAATAACCTCCCGTGATAGGGAAATATCACGAGAGGTTATCTTAAATTTACATATTTTCATATATCTATTTACTGTTTAAATACAGTTTGTAGTATTTATCAGTAAGAAGATCTTCGGACTTTATTCTGTTTTTAATCAATTTATTATTATACAGGAACTCTATTACCTTTTCTAGCTTTTCTCCTGTATCCTGAGTTATTTCAGGATTAAAATTCTTAAAAGTCTTATCACCAGAATAAGCCTTCTTGTATATTTCCTGCGGAATTCCATTTTTAGAAAAAATTTTAAAGACCTTTTCTGGATTTTTCCCAGCAAATTCTTTTGCCCTGTGTAAGGCTCTTATTATTCCTACCGCTGCTCTTTCGTTTTTTTCCAGAAATTCATTTCTTCCTACAACTAAACTTTGGGAAGCAATATCAGGTTTATTTATTGTAGAGTCTATCACTTTCCCCATTCCTTTTGACTCCATAAATAATACTGTATAATAAAATGTGAATATTGACTCTGCCTGCTTTGCTGAAAATACTGAGTTGGCATCTGCTCCTACTGCATTTACCATTTGAAAATTGCTAGGATCCAGTTTGTAGGATTTTACTATTTCTTCAAAATATTTCTGCTGTACTGTCCCTTTTCCAAATATAACTTTTGTATTTTGAAGATCTGAAATGGTTTTGGCTTTGCTTTCCTTCTGTACCAATGTTCCAAACTGAAGCTGTGAATTATCCACAGCAAAAACTTTGACATTGGCTCCGTTACTTCTCAATACTGTTATAGGTAAGTCACCATACATTGCCACATCTATTTTACTTGCTGCCAGAGCTTCGTTTAAAGCTGGTCCTGCCTGCTGAAAAAATACAAATTCTACTTCATATCCTTCCTTTTTAAGTTCCTCCTCCAGATACTTCTCATGTTTTGCAATTCCACCTGCTTCTAAAGTAATATTGGAAATTCCAGGAAAGCCTATTACTACTTTTTTATTTTCTGAATTAGAAGAAGAATTTTCCGTATTCTTCTTTTCTTTCCCTGTAAACTCTATCCCCCCTAAAGAGAGTATGAATAATACTATTAGACACAAGCTTAATTTTATTTTCTGATTTTTCTTATCCTTCATTTTTCCCCCTTTTATTATATCTTATATTCTATATTTTCATCCTGACTTTCAAAGAAATAATCATATATAATATTCTTATAGTATGCGAACTCGGAATTTGTCCTGTCTTTTATTCCTTTTATTTCTATATTCACAATATCCTTTATTTCTCCAGGATTGGAAGAAAGAACTATTACCCTATCTCCTAGATATACCGCCTCTTCAATATCATGAGTTACAAGTATCATTGTCTTCTTTTTCTCTTTTCTTATTTTCAGGACTTCCTCCTGCATATTTATTTTAGTCATGGCATCTAGTGCACCAAAAGGCTCATCCAAGAGTATTATATCAGAATCCATGATCAGTCCTCTTGCTATGGCTGCCCTCTGGGACATTCCTCCTGAAAGTTCCCTTGGATATGAATTTTCATATCCTTTCAGTCCAACCAGTTTCATATATTCTTCTGCTTTTGCTTCTTTCTCCCTTTTATTAAGATTTTTTAAACCTATATTTATATTCTCCCTTATTTTTAACCAAGGAAAAAGTCTGGATTCCTGAAATACCATTGAACAGTATTCATTACATTTTCCAATTTTTTTCCCTTTAATTCTTACATCACCTTCACTTGCTTCAGTCATTCCAGATATTATTTTTAAAAGAGTACTTTTTCCACAACCGCTCTTTCCAACAATTGTTATAAATTCTCCACAATTTATTGAAAGATTTATATTATTTAGTATCTTTCTCTCCCCTTCATATTTTCCATATATTTTGGATACATTTTCTATTTCTATAATTCTTTCATTCAATTTCACTACCTCCATCTGTAGTTTTAATTTTTCCAGTCTGTTGATATTTCAGCTGCCAAAACTATCATTTTGTCCATTAATACCCCTACTATTCCTATTACAATCATACATACTATAACTATATCAGATTTCATAAGACTTCTTGCATCATTTAGCCTGTATCCTATTCCTGAGGAAGATGCTATAAGCTCTGAAGCTACAACAGCCATCCATGAAGTACTCAATCCCAATCTTAATCCTGTAAATATATTCGGAAGTGCTGAAGGCAGATACACTTTAAAGAATGTATCCCATCTGTTTAACTTATATATTTCGGCTACCTCCAGAAAAGCTTCCGGTGTACTTTCTATTCCGTTTATGGTATTGACTATTATGGGAAATGTTGCTGCAAATAGTATAACTGTTATTTTTGATATTTCTCCTATCCCTGTCCAAAGTATTATTAATGGAATCCATGCAATCATGGGGATCTGTCTCATGGATGTAAGTGTAAACTGAAATATCTTCTTTGCCTTTTTTGACATTCCCATTATTACTCCAAGAGTTATTCCCAATATGCCCGATATCACATATCCTGTAATAACCCTTCTTATGCTTATTCCAAGATCCGAATAAAGCTGCCCTGACTTTATCATCTCTTTAAAGGTATTGATAACGGTTCCTATTTTTGGAAGGGATGTTTCTGGTATTTTTCCGATACTTGTTCCTAGAAACCATATTATAAGTATTACTAAGGGTAACAGGAATTTTATATAATTGTCTATATTCCTTTTCAAAATTCTCCTCCTATCTCTTATCTATAGATTTTTTTATCCATTCATATATATATTCATAATTCCTCTCTCCTATTTCCCTGGATATTTCTTTATCATTTTTTGACAGTATTGTTACGGGAATACTCCTTATCCCTTTTTTCTGTACAAGATTGGGATTTTTATCTACATCCACATATCTGGCTTCTATATATTTTCCTAGATCTGATTCCAGTATGCTTTCTATTATGGCATGGAAACTTTTACAGTGTTGGCACCTTTCAGCCCCATATAGAGTCAGTTCAATATTTTCTTTTTTTTCAATGTTCTTTTCTTCTGTTATTTCCTTAAAGATTTTCCTGTTTACAGTAAATAGTTTTTCAGTATTCCCATTACTATTTTTTTCATCAAGTTTAGCTACACATAATGCATCACTTGGCTGATAGGGTTTTGTCCCTTCAACTTTAATAACTTTTTTTGCTCCGAATTTTCCTGCATTAGGTAGCCTGTAATTTTTTATATCAATGTTTTCTATAGGAACTTCTTTCGGTTTTTCTTCCTGTGGAACCCAGGAATAAGGATATCTGTAACTTCTATAAATCATATTGTTAATAGTCTGTACCTCTTCACGGCTATTTTCATTACTGTAATAGGGGGATATCCATTCCCATACTATTTCCTTTTCATGGGTAACTTCCAGTATCCTTCCATCAGAACCTTCATCTATGAGGGTATTCCCATTGGGAAGTCTTTGGACACTGCTTACATAGGGACTGTAAAATTTACTTGCATCTGTAGGAATCGCAGCCTTTATATCCTCAGGAGTAAACTGCCATTCTATTTCCAATGTTACAGGATTTATTTCCAGGACTCTGGAAAAATCCCTTCTTGCATTCTTTGTCCCATCCTTGCTTTCAGGATTTGGTGCCCCATATCCTCCCCATCCTCCATTATCAAAGACTAGAATATTTCCTTCACCTGGAAGACCTTTGGGAATAAGATGGGCATGGTGTGGTCCTATTATATTATCAATATGTTTCAAATCTGTATTATCCCAGTTAGGTCCTATTTTCCATACTATTTTTCCTGTTTTTTTCGAGATAATACCTATAAAGTTGGCTTCTCTGCTGTCAAAAATTATATTTTCAGGATGAAATCTTTCATCTCCTTCTTCATACCATTTATTTGCTCCCAGATAGCTCATACAGTTTATATGAAGCCAGTCTCCTACTCCACCGTCAGCATTTCTCATATTGGGATTTTTATATATTGCTTCCTTTGCTTCTTCGCTGAAACCTATTTCATCAAAATGTTCATTTGCTTCCCATTGCCATAGAATATTTCCTTCCCAGTCAACCTCATAAAAGACATCATCCAGCAGTTTCTTGTCACTTATTTTTTCATTTTTGACAGTCTTATGCCCTAATATCAGTGTTTTACCTTCTCTTGTCAGTGGTTCCTGGTCAGGGACATAATAACCTACAGGATTTCCCTCCCTCTGATAGTCATGATGATTTCTCCCCATCCATCTACCTTCTTCCCCTTCATCTTCTATAAATTCAAATTTTTCAAATTTCCATATAATATTTCCATCGTAGTCTATCTGAATAAGCCCTAATCCATCCTGCATTCCATATTTTGGATTCCTGTCCCCTAGATGCCCTATTATATCTCCATTAGGAAGCAGTTTATTAGGAAAGCCATGAAATTCTTCCCATCTTCTTATTTCATTTCCATTCATGTCAAATAGTAATGCTCCTGATCTTATAGTCTGTACCAGATTATAGCCATTCCAGCATTTTTCAGGTTTATATATTGTTACCCCTGTAGGATATACACTTGGATGTCCCATTTAAATCACTCCTTCGCTATATTTTTTTATTAATTTAATAAATTTTTCTTCCTTCATATATTCTTCATATATTTTATTTTCCAATTTCAATGTTTTAGCAAGTTCTTCTAGAAAATAAGGTATCTTTTCTGCTTTTATTTCTCCAACTTCTTCATTCAGCTTAACAGTCTTCCCTTTAAATTCCCCTCTTGCAAATATTGCAAAATATTCCCCGTCCTTTTTCCTTTTACCACTGAATCCTAATTTTGCTATCTGATGAGCGGCACATGAATTGGGACATCCCGATAAACTGATTTTTGGAATATATTCTGCGAGTTCCTTCTTATCATTAAAATAATCAAGAATATTACCCAGTATTACAGGGGTATCTAATATCCCAAGATTACATGTGGTCTTTCCTATACATGAATATGAATTAAAAAACTCACTTCCCCTGTAATATTCTCCTGTAATTTTTCTTAGCTTTATGAGATCCTCAGCTTTCAGATTTCTTACGAGTATCTTCTGATCGCTTGTAAGCCTCAGTTCCACTTCATAATTCAGCTTTTTTATGAAATTCATTATCCTGTTTCCCTCCTTTGGATATACATTTCCTTTCGGAGGACGTATATAGTATCCATATCTGCCACTTTTTTCTTCCTTTATTATGTTGGAATCTTGAAGAAGTTCCTTTATTACTATTTCCTCTTTTTTAACTTTTTCTGAATATTCCTTCGGTTTCTCATTATCCAGTATTTTTCTGACTCGCCTTTTTAAAAGGTCTCCTTTTTCTTCATACACTTTTTTCAGGTACTTTCTGTATAATTTAAGAAATTCCTTTTCCCCAAGATTTATTAATACATATCTGAGCCTCGCCCTTGCCTTTATCTTCCTGTTTCCGTGCTCTGAAAAGAGGTTTTTTACCGCTTCCACCTGGTATAGTATCTCATCCTCCTCTATAAATTCCTTGAGTACTATCCCCTCCCTTGATACTGGTCCAAGACCACCACCTCCATAGACACGGAATCCTTTCTTCCCTTTTTTTATAGCTGCTTGAAACCCTAGGTCATTTATCTTTGAATAAAGAGAATTTTCTTCCTTATTGGATAATGAAATCTTGTATTTCCTTGGCAGATTCATAAACCCTCCACCTTCAAGTATATAGTCTGTTATTATTCTTCCATGTACAGTAACATCAAATACTTCTTTTTCAAATCCAGTTGTAGGGGGTATTATGACTGCCCTTGTTCCATTTCCCCCTGTTGATTTGGTAAAAAAACCTTTCCTGGAAATTTTTTCAAGGACTTCTGCAATATTTTCCCTTTTTATTCCATGAAGCTGTAAATCCTGTCTTGTTGTCAGATGAAGTCGTCCATCCCCATATTTCTCAGCCTGTCTTAGTAGAAACTTCATGTTATCAGGTGTTATTTTACTTTCCAGGAATCTAGGTCTTATCATATAAGTCTCCTTTTTCCCTTCAGTATATATACCGAATCCTGTCCTCAATCCATCCCATTCCTCCTTTTTCTTCTCATCTTCAAGAGCCAGTTTTGTAAGACTGACAATTTCCTTGAGATTTTTCACTTCTGCTTCCTTTTTTAAGTTATTCATAAATCCTCCTATAATTTTATGTCATATTTTAGTGAATATCCCTAAAATAAAAAATCTGGATAGCTGTTATCCAGATTTTTTTACGTATGTGTGTATCTGAATAAACTTTTATTCCATTGAATAATGTAAAAAAGTCTATTCATTTTAACTATAATTCTTAAGAAATTAAAAGTTAATGTATAGACTTCAGATACATACACATGTACATTTTATTTATTAAACTGTTATTATCATATATAAAATTTTTTTGTTGTTTCATGCTAAACTCTCCCCATTAAATTTTTATCTGAGTAAATAGTATCACATTTCCATTCATTAGTAAAATTTATATTTTTAATATTATACATTAATATTGTTAATTTTAAAAAGTATACCTAATTAAAAATATACCTGAAAATTCTCTTTTCTATTAGAAATTTCATTAATTATGATTCCTGAGCTTGTTACCATTTTTTTAAAATTTCAATGTCATAGACTAAAGAATTGGAGAAAGATAAGGTAAAACAACGAAATATAAAAGGAACTCGAATTTTCTTTTTAGGATTCAAGTTCTTTTTATACTTAACTTATGTGGTTGGCGAGACTGTTTTTACCCTAGCAGATAGCTCCCCCAGCCCTTTTTATATCCTCATTGTTTTCCACTATAGCTTCAATGGCACAGATAAGGCCTTTCACAATGGTATCTAAAGCCATAGAAGGCATATTCCCCTTATTCACCACTTGTTCAGGCAAAAAAGGAATATGGATAAAACCTGATTTTTTGTCACTATATTTCTTATCTATTAAGTAACGGATCCCATATAGGACATGATTACAGATAAAAGTTCCCGCTGTATTTGAAACTGAAGCAGGAATACCAGATTTCTGAATATTTTCCACCATAGCCTTTATGGGAATATTGGCAAAATAGGCAGCTTTTCCGTCTGGATAGATGGGTTCGTCTATAAACTGATTTCCCTCGTTATCCATTATTCTAAAATCATCTATATTTATTCCTACACGTTCAACCGTAATGTTATATCTTCCCCCCGCCTGCCCTATGGACAGTATAACATCAGGATTAAAATCATCAATGGCCTTTTCTATTTTTTCTATTGATTTTTTAGCTACTGTAGGTATCTCAAGTTTTATTATTTCTGCTCCTTTAATAATATCAGGAAGCCTTTTTACAGATTCAATGGCAGGATTTACTGATTCTCCACCGAAGGGATCAAATCCTGTAACTAATATTTTCATAAAAATCCCCTTTCTAAAAATGATTTGATTTATTTAGTTCCAGTTTATTTAAAACCCAGTACAAGCATAAGGATAATATGTATAACAAGTAAAATAAGGGCTATAGGCAATTGAGTCCTTATAACCTTGTATTTATCCTTAATTTCCAGAATAGATGCTGGAACTATGTTGAAATTTGCGGCCATAGGTGTCATAAGAGTTCCACAGTACCCTGCTGTCATTCCTAAAGCCCCTACTACCACTGGATTTCCACCTTGAGCTATAACAAATGGAATTCCTATACCCGCAGTTATAACTGCAAATGCAGCAAAAGCGTTTCCCATAATCATTGTAAATAGTGCCATACCCAGTGCATAAATAATGACACCTACAATAATGTTTCCAGAAGGAACTACGGAGGAAACAGTTTTAGCTATTACTGTTCCTACACCTGCTGCAGTAAAGACAGCACCTAGTGATGCTAAAAGCTGGGGAAGAAGTGAAGCAGCTCCTGTTTGCATAAGAAGTCTTGTTGTATCTTCATTTGTTTCCTTTAAATTGGGATTTATAATTCCCAAGGCTGCTAAAAAGGCAATGATAGCTCCTCCACCAATTCCTATTGCAGAAGGTATTGATACTGTACCTATCTTGAACTGAAGAAGTAGAAAAGCAGAAACACCTATAAGGATTGCCGGTATAAATATCTTATTTTTTAGCCTTTCACTTTGAGCAAGCTTAAATTCATCTGAAACAATGGGGAATTTTCCAGGTTTTAACTGTCCGCTTACAGTTATTCCTCCCAAGACAAGTAAAAGCCCACCTGTTATCTTATAAGGGATATATTTTCCTACTATGAAGATTATTCCCAATATAAGCCAGAAAAGAAAAGTTCCAATTCTATTTTTTTCATTTTTTAGACCTCTTATTGCTGTGGAAATACTTACAAGTCCACAGAGGGAATAAATAATTTCTGTAATATATTCCAATAAAATTTCGGGATTCATGATTTGTTACCTCCTTTTAAAGCATTTATTTTAAGCTTTTTATCATACATTATTCCTTGAATGATTGCAAATGATATTGCTATGATGCCTATTGGGATGGAATAAAGGGCAAGTTCTTTAAGGGAAACTTCTATTTTGTTTTCGGCTAAGGTTGACTGAATAAGAATAAGCCCTGAAGCTCCCACAAATATATTTTGAGCAAAGAAATTGGCATAGTTTTCAATAGCAGCGGTAATTCCCTTTAAGTCTTCAGTTTCCGCTTCTGTAAGGACGGCTCCCTTGTCAACTTTGGCGGCAGCCTCAGACATAGGAAGAATAAGAGGTCTAATAAACTGCACATGTCCTCCTATCCTAATGGATAATGCGGCAGCAATAGCTCTAATTACAGTGTATATTCCCATAACCTTTCCTGCAGTTGCTCCTTTAAGCTGGCTTATGAGGGTGGCGCTTCTCTCCTTTAAGCCATACCTTTCAAGAACTGCAATAACAGGAAAGCTTATAAGGAAAATAGACATTAACCTACTATTTACAAAAGCTTTTCCCATAATTTCCAATATTTCTTGAAATCGAATTCCGGCAGCCAGTCCTGTTAAAACTCCTGCCAGCATAACGACACTTAATACATCCAGTTTTAAAGCAAAACCTATAACAATCACTAAAATACCGATTAGCACTAAATAATTCATAAAATTAGTCTCCTTCCGAATGTTTTAACTTAATTGTACCACATAATATTTTAAAAGCAACAACAAATGATTTTTATTAATTTTTCCCCAATTGAAAAATAATATGTAAATATGATATAATATTAAACAAAGAAAATATTAATATTTAAAGCTGGAGATATTTGGGAAATGAAAGATTTTATCGAGGAAGTCATAATACTGATACAGTTTATGACAAGGCTTCCTATACCCTTTATAAAAGTAGGATATAGCGAGAGGAAACTTGGGAAATCCTTAAAATATTTTCCTTTGGTGGGAATAATTATAGGGGGGATTTTGTACGGACTTGTCACTTTGTTTGGAATATTTTTTACAAACCCGTTTATAATAGGTTTTTTGACAGTTGTATCAGAACTGATGATTGTGGGAATAATACACCTTGATGGACTGGCAGATACATTTGACGGTATTTTCAGTTTTGCTGAAAGGGAAAAGGTTATTGAAATAATGAAGGATTCCTCCATAGGCACAGGGGGAGGGGTCATGTTGATTCTCTATTTTATAGGAAAAATACTTCTTATAGGGGAAATATCAGTTATAGGAATAGAATATATTCTTATATACCCTGTTATTTCAAGAGTTTCCACAGTAATAAATGCAGGTCTTGGAGAATATGCAAAAAAAGAAGGAATGAGCAGCGGAATAATAAATGAAAATGGAATAAGGGAAGTTATATTTTCCCTGATTTTAGGAGGAATTTATACTGTTATTATAAAGGGATTTAAAGGAATTATAGTATTTCTTGTGGCAATAATATTTATAATCGTATTTATGAACAGGATAAAAAAAAGAATAGGGGGAATAACAGGGGATACGATGGGGGCATCCCTTGAGTTGACTTCTCTTGTGGTACTTGCAGCAGGAGCTGTCATAAGGTAAAATTAATATAGGAGTTAAATGATGGAAAACAATACAGAAATAATCTTTATAAGACATGGAGAAACAGATCTCAACAAGGCACGCCTATATTTTGGGCATATGGATCCCCCGTTAAATGAAACAGGGAGAAGCCAGCTGGAAAATACTCGAAGGTTGCTTTTGGGACGGGAAGGAAATATAGATGCAGTTTTTTCCAGTGACTTGAAAAGATGTACTGAAAGTATGGATATTCTTGAAATAGATAAAAATATAGAAAAAAAACTTGAAAAGGATTTAAGGGAAATTAATTTTGGTGTCTTTGAAGGGAAAACTTATGAAGAAATAAAGGAGGAATTTCCAGAAGAAGTGAAAAATATGCAAAAGGACTGGAAAAATTTTAAATCCGAAAAGGGGGAAAGTTTGCAGGAAGTTATGGAACGTACTGTAAGAAGGCTGGATGAAATAATATCATCATATAAGGACAAAAAAATAGTCATAGTCACCCATGCAGGGGTGATACAGACTTTAGTCAGCTATTATTTATCTGGAAATCTTGATAATTATTGGAAATTCAAGATAAATAACGGTTCATTGACAAAGATGATAGTGACGGCTGATGGCTATAAATATTTTGAATATATAAATTTTACATAGGATACAGTAATGATTAGGTAAGGAGAAGGCAATGTTAATATTAGATGACGTGGGAGCAGTTGTATTGGGAGCGGACACCATAGAAGTGAGGTTTGGCAATGAAGGTTCCTTTGAAAAGGAAAAGGATGTATCCAATGCAGCTGATGAAAAGGTGGAATACGATGCTGAAAATGAAATTGGTCAGTATATTGTAGAAAACGGAATAGGAAACTTCAACTATCCGGTGGAGGATTTTGACGAAGAGATGTATGATGAAATGTACAGTGAAATCCATGAGGAATCATATGATGAGACAAGAGAAGATTACAAGATTTTGGATAGAGCAGGCATAGTTGATGAAATGCATAAAAAAAGTCAAAAGAATGTGGTGTATTCCCTATATCCTAAGGTGGATATGAGATATAGCGGGATAAATATAAACAAAGGAAATTCAGAAGTGGTTTTAGATATGGAAGGAAACATTAGAGGGATAAGTCTGACAGTTTCAAAATTAGATTTCACAGGTTCAGAAATTCAAGATTACTTCAGCTATGACAGTTTCAAGGAAGGTAAGAATGTTGGAGAAAGTTCGGTTTTAACCTCTTCAGGGTTGGGAATATACGAGATTTATCGACTGGAGAAGGGGGAAATAGGATTGGAAATCCTGCCAGTTATGGAATTGATTTAGAATAAATTATAGAAAGGAAGGAGAAAATAATGTTTTTTCCGATTTTTTTAGATGTTAGGGGGAAAAAGGTACTTGTGGTAGGAGGAGGGAAGCTGGGATTTAGGAAAAGTGAAACTTTAAGAGAATATGATGCAGATATTACCCTTTATTCGGAAAAAATAGAGGAGAAAAAACTTCTGAACCTTGATGGAATAAAAATAGTAAATAAAAATATAGAAAACGATGATAGAAAAATTCGTGATCTTGTCAAAGATTATTTTCTGGTTATTGCGGCGACGGATAATCTTGAGCTGAATGACAGGATTTCAGACATCTGTATGGAAGAGAATATACTGGTAAACAATACATCTTCCAAAACAGAAATGAATGTGATGTTTGGTGCAGTAGTGTCAAATGATGAATTTCAAGTGTCTGTTTCAACAGGGGGAAGAAGCTGCAGGAGGTCTAAGGCACTGAAGGGGGAAATTGCTAAAATTTTGGAAAATCTAGAACTCAAAAATTTGGAAACTGGAGAAGTAAAGGAATAAATAGGAGAGAAGTCATGTATAAAAGACATAGGAAATTAAGGGGAAGTCCTCTTATAAGAGATCTTGTAAGGGATGTGTATCTTGAAAAGAAGGATTTAATATATCCTCTTTTTATAGAGGAAGGAGAGGGAATAAAAAGGGAAATTCCTTCCATGCCCGGTATATATAGATATTCCCTTGATAGACTTAATGAAGAGCTTGAAGAACTGAAAATACTAGGAATAACTTCAGTTCTTCTTTTCGGGATTCCTAAATATAAAGATTCTTGCGGTTCAGGTAGTTATGACAAAAATGGCATTATACAGCAGGCCGTGAGGTATATAAAAGAAAAATATCCCGATTTTTTAGTTATTGGGGATATATGTTGTTGTGAATATACAGATCATGGTCATTGTGGTATTGTAGATGAAAAGGGGATTGTGAAAAATGACGAGACTTTGGAAATATTAGGGGAAATTGCCCTTTCCTATGCTGAAGCAGGAATTGATGTGGTAGCCCCCTCTGACATGATGGACGGCAGGGTGGAAAAGATATATAGGATACTTGAAGATAATGGATACGGGCATATACCTATAATGTCTTATGCTGTAAAATTTTCATCATCCTTTTACGGACCTTTTAGAGACGCTGCCGATTCGGCTCCAAAATATGGGGATAGAAAGACTTACCAGATGGATTTTAGATACACAGGGGATATACTGGAAGAAGTGGCAGAAGACATAAGGCAGGGGGTAGATATGATAATAGTAAAGCCAGGGCTTCCTTATCTTGATATCTTGAAAAATGTGAGGGACAATTTTGATGTGCCGATATTCGCCTATAATGTATCTGGAGAATATTCCATGATAAAGGCTGCCGCAGCCAATGGATGGATTAACGAAAAGGAGACAGTAATTGAGCAGCTGTATGCCTTTAAAAGGGCAGGAGCTAATGGAATAATAACATATTTTGCTAAGGATGCAGTAAGATATATAAACGAGGATAATAAATAGAAAGAGAAATTATAGTTTAAATGGGGAAAGAGAGGAAAAATGAAAATAGTAGTAGTAGGTGCAGGGGTAGTGGGAGAAGCCCTCTGCAGTGAGTTGGCATTAATTAACAATGATGTCATTTTGATTGAAAAAAATGAGGAAATATTAAACAGAATTATAGAAAAAAGTGATATAACAGGACTTGTAGGAAACGGAGCTTCCTATGAAAACCTTATAGAGGCAGGTGTTGATGAGACGGATGTATTTATAGCGGTAACAGAAGCTGATGAAGTGAATATTATTTCCTGTATCATGGCTAAGAAGCTGGGGGCTAAATACACAATAGCAAGGGTAAGAAATCCTGAATATAGTACAAACATACGTTTTGTGCGGGAAGAACTTGGAATATCCCTTATGATAAATCCTGAAGCTGAGGCATCTAAAAGTATTATGAATATACTTAAATTTCCAAATGCCATAGGGGTGGATAATTTCTTTTCAAATAGGGCAAATATGATAGAGCTTATAATTTCAGAGACAAGCCCTCTTAAAGGGTGTATGTTGAAGGATTTGGAGAAAAGGACAGGGGAAAAGGTAATTGTATGTGTAGTTAAAAGGGGAAATGAAATTATAATACCGTCAGGGGATTTTGTATTGAAGGAAAATGACAGTATTCATATAACCGGTACAAATGATGCCATTACTCATTTCTATGATAAGATGGGATACAAGAATAAAGATGTAAATTCAGTAATGATAGTCGGAGGAGGAACAGTTGCTCATTATCTCCTACAGCATCTTCTAAAGAGAAAAAAACTTGTCAAGGTTATAGAAAAGAATGAAAAAAGAGTGGAAAATCTTAGTAATAGTTATCCGAATGCAGTAATAATAAAAGGGAATGAAACTGATCAGGAACTTCTTTTAAATGAAGGCATAGAGAAATATGATGCAGTAGTGGCACTTACTGACAAAGATGAGGAAAATATGGTTATTTCCATGTTTGCAAAGTCAGTAAACTCAGGAAAAATAATAACCCAGATGAGTAGAACCCTTTTACTCCCTATTTTTGAGAAGGGAGAATTTAGTACAGTAATAGTACCTAAAAAACTGATTTCAGATATAATTTTAAGGGTGGTAAGATCCAAGATAAACTTAAAGGGATCTGCAATGAGTACCCTCCATAGGTTCTGTGAAAATAGAGTAGAGGCAATAGTTTTTGACATAGGTGCTGGCAGCAGGGCTAAACGAATACCGTTGAAGGATTTAAATATAGCCCCGAATGTTCTTATTGCAGGGATTTTAAGAAGAGAAGAGCTTACTTATCCAGGTGGTAACGACATGATAGAAGCAGGGGACAAAGTAATGATAATTACAACAATAAAAGGAATAGAGGATTTTGATGATATACTGAAGTAACAGGGGTTACTTCATATTAGTTATATAATTTTGAAATAGGAGCAAAAGAATGAATAAAAGAATGATAGGATTCATTATAGGGAGAATCCTTCTACTGGAAGCCATGCTTATGATATTACCACTGATAGTAAGCTTTATATACAGGGAATCATTGAAATATAAGATGACGTATTTTTCAGTGATAGTAATTTTAGTAATAGCAGGACTTGCCCTGTCAGGGAAAAGTCCTAAAAATATGTCAATCCAAGGAAGAGAAGGCTTTGTAATAGTTGCTCTTTCATGGATACTGCTTTCTGGGTTTGGAGCATTACCCTTTGTCATAACTGGGGAAATCCCCTCCTTTATTGATGCTTTTTTTGAGACAGTAAGCGGATTTACTACTACAGGTTCAAGTATTATTACAGATTTGGAAGTTATAAGTCATTCCAACCTTTTCTGGCGTAGTTTCACACACTTTGTAGGGGGAATGGGAGTACTTGTACTGGTACTGGCAATTTTTCCCAAACATTCTCCGGGGTCTGTCCATGTAATGAAAGCAGAAGTTCCAGGCCCTACCTTTGGAAAGCTCGTTTCAAAACTTTCGGCAACTGCGAGAGTACTTTACAAAATATATATTGTAATGACAGTGGTACTGGTAATACTCCTCTGTCTAGGAGGGTTAAACCTGTTTGAGTCTCTTCTTCTTTCCTTTGGAACAGCGGGAACAGGGGGATTTGGTATAAGAAACGGAAGCATACTTCCTTATAACAGTAGTTATATAGATATAGTCCTTTCTATGGGAATGCTTGTTTTCGGAGTAAATTTTAATGTATATTATTTAATTTTAATAGGTAAAGGAAAAGAAGCAGTAAAAAACGAGGAACTTAAATACTATATTTTCATAGTAATAGTTGCGATAGCCCTTATATTCTTTAACATAAGTTCTACATACGAATCCATGTGGAAGGCACTTAGGGATATATTGTTTTCGGTTTCCTCGGTAATAACGACGACTGGATATTCTACAGCGGATTTTGGTAAATGGCCGATGTTTTCCCAGATGATACTTCTTATATTGATGTTTTTTGGGGCCTGTGCCGGATCAACTGCCGGAGGGCTTAAAATATCCAGGGTTATTATAATTTTTAAGGTATTTTTATCAGAAATAAAGCAGATGATAAGCCCAAATAGGGTAATTTCCATCAAGTATGAAAATAAGCCTTTAGATATGAAGATTCAGAAGGGGGTGTCAAACTATCTCCTTGTATACTGTGTCTTGCTTATAGTATTTATGTTTATATTATCCTTGACAACAGACGACTTTTTAACAATATTCAGTGGAGTAGCTGCCACATTTAATAATATAGGACCAGGACTTGGAAAGGTAGGACCTGCCTTCAGTTTTGCCGAACTTAGTGATTTATCCAAGATAACTTTAAGTTTTGCAATGTTGGCAGGAAGGCTTGAGCTTTTCCCTATGCTTATACTGTTTGCACCTGGAACTTGGAGAATAAAATAGGATAAAATAAAAATCACAGTCGTTAGATGATTGTGATTTTTATTTGGACAAAACTTTGAAATTAAAATAAAGTTGACAAATAATAAAAAATATAGTATAAATAATTAAATTAAAATTAAATAAAAAAGAGGTGGTTAATTTGAAATCAGATATGATTATTGGAAAAAATAGTGAAAAAAAAGATTTAAAAAGAGGATTTACTTTGGTGGAAGTGATATTGGTGGTAGCTATAATAACAATTCTTTCGGCTATTGCTGTTCCTCAAGTTGGAAAATATCTTAATAAAGCCAACAGAAGCAAAGTTATCGGGGCTGTGGCGGAACTGAATAATGCATCTACTTCGTGGAGTATAGATCATGGAGGGGATACCCCTACAAGTCTTCAGGATGTACTGACAGAACAGGGGAATATACAGAAACTGGGAATAGGTCTTACACCGTCAGGCAGCTTTAGGATAGGAAATATAAAGGGAATGATAATATATTCCAATGGAGAAATATATGCAAAAATTGACAGTGACAGTAAGGCATTTCCAAATGAGGAAATTAGAAAGTAAATGTCTACAATGTTATCCATAATGGAACTGCTACTTTTTATCTATATATGCATAATTGACTTGAAAAATAAAATAATACATGAAAAATCAGTATTTTTGATATTGATTTCAGGAATTGTGAGGGGGCTGTTAAATGGTAATATGGAGGGATACTATCTAGGAGTGTGTAGCTATCCAATGCCGCTAATTTTACTATATATAATGGAGGATTACTTTAAAAGGGAACTTATAGGCTTTGGAGACATAAAGCTTCTAATGGGGATAGGTGGACTACTATCCTACAGAAATATTGGGGAAATAGTAAGGTTTTATCAAGTGGTATACATTGTTTCAGGGATATCGGTAGTTATCCTTTATCCCTATTTCAAATATAGGGGAAAGAGATTGGAATATATCCCCTTTGCCCCCTTTATAGTGATAGGTTATTTTATATTTATAAAGATATTCAGATGAGGAAGGGAGAAATATGAGGAAAAATAAGGGAGAGTCTTTAATAGAAAGTCTGTTGTCAATGTTTTTTATTACAGCGGTCCTTGCACCTGTAAGTAGTCTATTTTTAAAAACCTTTAAGTTAAATGGAAAAATAACTGATAGAAATTTTACCAAAAACGAAGAAAGAAATATGCTGGAAATTCTTAAAACAAAGGATTATGCCTTTATGACAGGAAATACAGGTAAACACAAGTTTTCTGATATGGAAGGATTTTATAGAATAATTTTGCCAGATGAAAAATATAAAGTATTAAGGGCAGATAAGGGAACTTTAGTAGGAGAAAAAACAGTTGAAATTAAACAGACAGAAGATTTCTATATTAATGAAGAAGGACAAAAGGAATATATATTTGAAATACAAGTGGGAGATGTAAAAGGCTATTATTTTCCAAAATGGGAGTAAAATAGGAATATGAAAAAAGCAGAAATAAAATAGGAAAGTCGAATGGATAGTAATGAATAATGTGAAAAAAACTAAGAAAAAAGAAAATAAAGGGTATATGATTTTAGAAATATTGTTATGTTTATTTATATTTTCAGTCCTTTTATCTATACTATCGGTATTTCTAAAAAGGAGTGTGCTGATAGAAAAGGGAAAAGTAAAGGAACAAAAAATTGAAGAAAATATGATTTTTATTTTTGATAGAATATTGGAAGATATTTCTGATAGGGAGAGAATTCCATTTTCTCATGCGAAAGAAATAGAAAATATACATATAGAGGGAAATAGCCTTTTAATATATAGGAAATACAATTCCTTTTACAAAATCGAATATTCAAAAGGAAAACTTTATATTTCTGAAGGAAATAATATTTTAAACATGGGAGGTAAGAATTTGATTGGGGAAGTTGATGACCTGATATTTCAGAAAATTGATGAGTTACTTGTAATTACTGTAAAAATTGGAAACGTAGAAAAAATTAGAATAATAAGTTTAAAATAATTGGGGTTGAGAATATGAATAAAAGAAAAAGAAAAGGGGCCAGTCTTGTGTATGTATTGGTAGTTCTATCAATAATATTGTCCTTTTCTGCAGGATTTGTATATTTTGTAACAGAAAGGGGAAAAATATCCTTTATAAGGGAAAAAGGGATAGAGGAAAGAACAGTTTCGGAGAAATATCTATCATATATGGAGGAAATAAATTCTGAAAGAATAAAATTGAAGGGAATAAATATCAATGGGAAACGAGAATTTCTCAATGATAAGGGAGATTATTTCAACAGGAAATTTATAATTGACGGAGCGGGGGGGAATAGGATTGAAAGACTTATATTCCTAAAGGAAGGAAACGAGAGTATTGGAAATTTTAAGATAGAAAAAATAATAGATGATGATGAAAAGATATATGGACTTCCTCTAAGTAAAAATACAGTCTATAAAAATTTGAAAATAACATATTCAAAAAAGATGCTGGATAAGAAAATTGACTATGTAGAAGAGGTTGCCTTTAGGCGTAAAGACTCTTTGACTGTAGAAATCATAGAAGGAAATGGGAAATTTATATTAAAATGAAAGGAAAATAGAAAAAATGGAAGAAAAATATACGGAGAATGAAATTAAAATATATGTGAGGGGTGAAAAAAAAGTATATATAAATGTTGAAGAAAATATATTTTTTTATGAGGATCAAGACTTTTACAGTATTATGGAAAAATTTAAAGAAGAGCATGAAATCGAAGGTAAATCAAAAGTATCCCTTATTCTTCATTTTTCCCATTTGGTTTTTAAGGATGAGGTGAAATTAAAAGGGAGAAGTGACTTTATAAGTAAATATATATTTTTCCGAAAAGAGAAATATTATTTAAATCATATTGAAAATAATTATATTAATATTTACATGGAAAAAAGAAAAATTAGTAATCTATTGAAGTCATTACGGAAACTGGAATTTGAAATTTCAAATATAAAGGTGGATTTTGATTTGATTTATAATTATTATAAGGCTCAGGATATGGAAATACTCCAGTTGGGAGAAGAGGAGAGCTTAAGGTTTTTGATTCAGAATGAAAAAATAAAGGAAGTGGAAAAAATCAGTATGATGTTATCTGATGTGGATAAGGATATTGAAAATTATGATTTTGGAGAAATGAAAGGAGTTTTTTGTAATGAAGAGGATTTGAAGATAATTTTTTCAGATGAATATTTTGATACAGGAGCAGATTTTTTTTACAGGAAGAGGGAAAACTCACTAAAGGAATTGAAAAATATAAGACCTTTGGAAGTAGGGATAGTAGCAGTTATCATAGTTTTGTGCTTTTATGCTGCCAGTAGAATTCCCTTAAAGAAAATTATTGAAGAAAACGAAACTTTAAGGTTGGAAATAAAAAAACGGGAGGAAGATTATCTGAAAAGTAAAAAGGATAAGATGCCTGATTATTCTGAGGAGCTGTCGAAGCTGACAGAAATAGACAAAGGGATAAAAAGAAGAGAATATTATTCGGTAATAAAGTTTCTTGTAGACAATAGTGAGCTTGGAGTGGACTATATAAAACTTAACTATGAAAACAGGAAATGGACAGTAAATGGGGAAATATCCGATTTCAGAAGTTTTGAGAAATTTGAAGGGAATATGGAAAAGAGATATAAAGATATTGAGCTTGGTTATATAAAGGATAATGATAATGGTACGGTTTTTGAGTATATTATTAATGAATAGTCTTGGAAAGGTTTTTAAATATGGGGAAAATAAATATAAAAGGAATTATACTTACTCTACTTATATGTGGTGGCATATGGATTATAAATAGTAAATACGGGAAATATAAAAGTGAAGTTGAAGAGAATAAAATACTTAAGGAAAACAAAAGAGGACTTGAAGAAAAGATAGATGTACTTTTATCAGAAAGGGAAAGACAAGGAAAGAAAATACAGTCGGATTATGACCAGATTCAGATTTTAACTAAGAAAATAGGTCTTCTGTCAGTAGAAAATGAATCGGAATTTAAGAAGATGATATATGTCTTTGCCAGGGAAAGCGAACTTCAGATGAAGGAAATATCAAAATCTGAAAAGCTCTGGGAAAGAAACGGATATAGCTTAAAATATATACATTTTACCTTATATGGTTCTTTAAACAGCTTTGGGAAATTTCTGTATTTTATAAATAAAAGTCGGAAATTTATTGATACGTCAAAGACCTATATGGAACTTACAGGGGAAGGTTTTAAAATATCCCTGGGATTTATTGAAAAGGATAAAATAACTGTGGGAAAAAATGGAGAATGAGAAGCAGCAAATAAAAACAGAAAAAACTAAAAAAGGGGAAAATATGAAAAGGACGGGTAAAGGGTTAATATACAGGCAAGTATTATTAGGGGTACTATTTTTAATTTTGAGCATCAATATTTACTCTGAAAAAATAACAGATTATGTAAATAAGAAGGATGTACAGAATGTAAATAAAATATTTATTTATAAGGAAAGAAATGATAAGAAGCAAGGGAATTCTCAAGGAAGAATTGTAAAAAATGGTAATGATGAAAAAGAAAAGGAAAACGAGATTCAAAAAACTAATGAAAAAAAAGAAGCCCCAAAGGAGACGATACCGGTAATCAATGAAAAAATAGGGGAGTTGGAACTGGAATATAGGGATGTTAAGGAAATTTCGGAAAAATTAGATGGAATAAACGGATTTAAAATTATAGGGATAGACAATAAGATAATTCTCAGTGGAGATGAAAAAAAGATAGAGGATGTTAAGGGAATAATAAAATCCCTTGATAATCCAAGGGAACAGGTAATAATAAGGGGAAGGATAATAGATACAAGTTCCAATTTATTTGAAAGATTGGGGCTTGACTGGAATTTAAGTACAGAAAACCAGTCACCTGAAAAGTCAAGCCTTATAGGAAAATTTCTTAATGGGGAGATATCGATAGGGTCAATTCTTTCTAACGGAGGGATGTTTTTAGGGATAGACTTTAATTTACTAAGGGAAACAGGAGATATAAAGATAGAAGCTATGCCCACTCTTTTAATCATGGAAAATGAAGAAGGCGAGTTAAGAGTTACAGAGGAGGTAATTATAGGTGAAAAAAAGACCACCAAAAATAATGAGGATTATACAGAGCCGGTTTTTTCTGAAGCCGGTATAGTTTTTAAAATATCTCCTGAAATAAAGAGGCAGAAAAATGAAAAAAAAAATATTACTTAAAATGGATACAGAAATAAGTAATTTTAAGCTGACTTCCAATTACAGCAACACTTCTGGAGCAAAACAGAAAAACCAGACGAAGACTATAATAACACTAAATAATGGAGGTTCTACCTTTATTGGAGGATTAAAACAAAATGTAAATAAGGAAACAATAAGAAAAGTTCCCGTTCTTTCCAGCATTCCCATAATAGGCCCTCTTTTTAAATATAAGAGGAAAAATAATGAGATACGGGATATATATATTGAGATAGAAGCAATTATACAAGAAATTAAACAAAATTATTAATTAAAAATTAATACTATAATTTGAATTATATAGTATAATATAAAGAAATATATTTAAAATGAAAAGAGAGGATGAAATATGATTTCGCTCCAAAGATTAGAAGAAATATTAGGAAAGTTCAATAAAATTAAGATACAGGTTGTGGGGGACATGATGCTGGATGAATATTTGATTGGAAAAGTCAGCAGAATTTCTCCAGAAGCTCCTGTTCCTATAGTTAATATAGAGGCCGAAAGATTTGTACTTGGAGGTGCATCGAATGTTGCAAATAATCTAAAAAGCCTGTCAGCGAAAGTGTCTGTGTACGGAGTCGTAGGTAAAGATGATGATGGAGAAAAATTTCTTAAGGAACTGAAAGGAAAAGAAATAGACCATTGGGGTATAGTAAAGGATGAAAGCAGGCCAACTATAATAAAAAGTCGTATCCTTTCTCAGGGACAGCAGCTTTTAAGACTGGATTGGGAAAAAGATACTGAAATTTCTGAAGAAATCCAGAAAAAAATTATAGAAAATGTAGCCCATAAAATAAACGAAGTGGATGCTATATTGTTGTCTGATTATAATAAAGGGGTTCTTACCCCGTATGTGGCAAAGAGTATTATTGAAATTGCACGTGAAAACAAAAGAATAGTCATGGTAGATCCTAAACCTAGTAACTTTAGAAACTATATCGGTGCAACTTCAATGACACCAAATAAGAAAGAGATACTTGACTATTTTGGTATGAAGAAATTTAAAAATGAAGAGGAAATTGCAGAAAAAATGGCAGCCCTTAAAGAGGAACTCAAACTTGATAATGTGGTTCTCACAAGAAGTGAAGAGGGGGTTTCCCTGTTTAAGGATATACACGAAAGGATACCTACTGTTGCAAGGGAAGTATACGATGTAACGGGAGCAGGGGATACTTTCATATCCACTTTTCTTATGTCGGTGTGTGCAGGAGCTACCTTGTTTGAGGCAGGTATAATAGCAAATATGGCTTCAGGTATTGTAGTTGCCAAGATTGGAACTGCAACAGCCGAAAAAGAGGAAATATTGGAATTTTATCATAATATCATGAAAAATAGTCATGACAGTCTGAAATAATCAAAGAAGTAAAGGTTTTTAATTGAGATTTTCCAATATCTTTATTGTAAAGAAATTTAATAATTCAGATTTAATTTTTAATTTAATAATAAAATAAATGAAAAAGGAAGTGAGAATATGGCTATAATTGCTGCTGTAGAAGCTGGAGGTACTAAGTTCATCTGCGGGTTAGGAACAGAATCAGGAGAAGTTCTAGAAAAAATAAGCATTCCTACAACTACTCCAGAAGAAACAATGTCAAAGGTAATAGAGTACTTTAAGGATAAAGAGTTTGATGTTATGGGAGTAGGAAGTTTTGGACCTATAGATCCCGTAAAGTCTTCAAAGACTTATGGGTATATAACAAAGACTCCAAAACCATACTGGAGTGATTATAATATAGTAGGTGAACTCAAAAAGCATTATGATGTTCCCATGGAATTTGATACAGATGTAAATGGTGCTGCTCTTGCTGAATCATGGTGGGGAGTAGGAAAAGGACTGAAAAATGTAATGTACATAACAGTGGGAACAGGTATAGGGGCAGGAGCAGTAGTAAATGGTACTATGCTTCAAGGGCTAACCCATCCTGAAATGGGACATATATTTTTAAAGAGACATTCACAGGACAATTACGAGGGGAAATGTCCTTTTCATAAGGATTGTCTTGAAGGAATGGCGGCAGGGCCTGCCATTGAGGATAGATGGGGGAAAAAAGGATTTGAACTTGCAGAACGTATTGAAGTATGGGAGCTGGAGGCATACTATCTTGCACAGGCCTTAGTAAACTACATTTTAATATTATCTCCACAAAGGATTATAATGGGTGGAGGAGTAATGAAGCAGCAGCAGTTATTCCCTCTTGTAAGAAAAAATGTAAAGGAATTTTTAAATGGATATGTTCAGAAGGATGAAATATTGGAGAAAATTGATGAATATATAGTGTATCCAGGGTTAGGAGACGAAGCAGGTTTTATAGGATCCATTGCATTGGGGAAATTAGCTTTGGAAAATAAATAGGAGGATATTGAAAGGGCTGATATTAAATGAATACAGAGCAATCTATAAATCGTACAAAAAAGTTTGCCATATGGGAGGTAATGTTTTTTAACGGTTTTTCGGTGGGGATGCAAGGCTTTGCAATGTTAAGTCTTGCCATATACTTTAATATGAATTCGTTTTTTATATCAATAATTTCTGTTTTACCGACAGCGGGTTTCTTTTTACAGGCATTTACAAAACAAATTAATATGATCACAGGCAGCAGGAGAAGAACATTAGTTATATCTTCTGTTATTTCGCGACTTGCCATATGTATAATGCCATTTGCAGTACTTTTTGACATGAAGAAACAGAACATATACTTTTTCATAATGTTTTTTTATGCATTATTTTCTCCTTTTGTAAATAATGTATGGACAGCAGTAATGGTGGAAATCATAGATAAGAATGACAGGGGTAAATATTTTGGAAAGAGAAATTTATATTCATCTCTGTCAGTGGTGGTATATATGCTCTTTTATGGATATGTTTTGTCCTTATCTGACAAGAAGATCGGAATGTTACTTTTAACATTTTCTATGGCTATTTCTGCAATTGGCTCAGCAATATTTCTTTATCTTCACTATGTGCCTGAATTGGGAAAGGACATAAAGAAGGTGAGTATAAAAGCAGCCTTGAAGAATAAAAATTTTGTAATTTATCTGAAATTTGCTTCTATATGGCTGTTTACATGGGAATTTCTAAAACCTCTTACAGAATATTACAGAATAAAAATTTTAGGTGTAAATATAATGTTTATATCTCAGCTGGGAGTTCTGACAGCCATATTATCTAGTGGGCTTTATGTAATTTATGGGAAATTGTCAGATAAATATGGGAATAAAACCATGCTTAGAATGGGAATATTTTTTACAACCTACTATGTACTTGCATATTTTTCCATGACAGAGGATAATAAAGTATCAATGCTTCTTGCAGCATCAATTATTGATGCTGTGGGATTTACTGCAATAACGCTAAGTCTTCTGAATCTGATGATGGAAATATCCGAAGAACCTGCTGATGCATATGTTGGGGCGTATGCTATCGTATGTGGGTTAGTTGCAATATTGGCAGGGGTATTTGGTGGGATAATAGGTTCTTATATAAATAATGGGGTAATCTATATATTGGGAGAAAAATTTCATACAATAAGATTTGCCTTTATAATAGGTTTTTTATTAAGACTGTTTTCACTGCTGGAACTTACCAGGGTGGATTCCTTTGAAAAAACCTTTGTCTTTAAGGGGGGAAGTTATCCTATAAAAAACTTTTTTTCCAAAAGGATACTTTCTGTGGGTGCAGGATATATAGATTCTATAAAAGAAAGTAATAAAAATTTAGAAAAGGAAACTGAAAATTTGAAAAAGGTTGAAACCACTTTAGAAAATGTGAATGAAGATAAAAAGAATGAAAAAAGGAAATAGATAACCATTAATTGAGGAGCTAAAAAAGGGGGTGAAGGTTATTCTAATGGAGAATAGCTATAAATTAAGGGAATTAGCCAGAAGGGAGCTGTATTCCTTTACTAGGGGGATGTTTTATCTGCTTAGGGGGAAAATCTCTCTGACAGAGGCATTATTTATAATTTCTGAAAACTATAAAGGGGAGATGAAGGAAAGAGTTCTGAAGGTTAAAAGAAAAATCGAATCCGGCAGCCCGTTAAAGGATGCTTTTAAAAATATTACGGCAGATAAGGAATTTCTTGAATTAATAAGAATTGGGGAAGAAACAGGTAATCTTGAGATGATTTTCAAAAGTCTGTGGGGAAAATATGAGTTTAGGCAAAAATTGACAAAGGATATAAAAAATTTAAGTCTATATCCTATGGTAGTTATTACTACTGCATTCATTATCGTGTTGATTCTCTTAAAGACAGTTGTTCCTAAGTTTATCCTAATCTATTCTGATATAGGGCAGGAGTTACCACCTTTGACACGATTTGTCATGAAATTAAGTACATTATTGGACAGATATGGAATAGTTGTGGGAATATCCCTTGTTATAGTAATATTCCTTTTTATACGGGTAAAAGAGAGAAATCGAGAGGTAATTGAAAGAATTCTTCTAAATATGCCCCTCTTTGGGAAAATGTACAAGGAATTATGTGTATTGAATTTTACTCAAAATATGAGTTCCTTGATAGAATCAGGAGTTCCTTTGCTAAGGGCTTTAAGGCTTTGTACGGATTCAAACAGTCTACTTCTAAACAGGGAGATAAAAAAAATTGCAGAAAAAATAGAAAAGGGAGAATCTATCCAAAAGTCTATAGGAAGAAGTGTATTTTTCAATAGAGAATATAAAAGTTTCCTAGTGATTGGAGAAAAAATAGGAAGACTTTCAGATTCTTTTGAAAATTTAAGTAGTCTATACTATGAAAAAATAAGTCAAAGGACGAAAACACTCCTAAAACTACTGGAACCACTTTCTATATTATTTATAGGTTTTATAATTGGAATAATAATATTTGCAGTTATGCTTCCTATATTTAAGATGGGGGAGTTTCTATAAAATTTTATAAAATGAAATTAGATGGGTTGTATTAAGCGTGAAATAAAGCTTTAAAGAGTTTGATAATAAAAAACTAAGGAAATAAAAAGTTTAAAATAAAGGGAATATGATAGTATGATAGAAAATTTTATTGCATCAACAAAATACACACAAAATCTATTTAAGATAAACAATAAAATATTGGAAGAAATAGAAGTGACAGCACTGGATGAAAAAGTTCCGATCATAACTAGGGAAGTTCTTAATTTCATGGTGTTTACAGCAAGGGGAATAAAAGCAAGAAATATATTGGAAATTGGAACAGCTGTAGGGTATTCGGGTATATTTCTTGCAGAAGTGGCTAAAGAAAACGGAGGATATCTTACAACAATAGAAATTGATGAAGGTAGATACAACCAGGCAGTTGAAAATTTTAGGAAAATGAAAATTTTAAACGATAATCGTCTGATTTTAGGGGATGCCCTTGAAGAGATTCCTAAACTCGATAAAAGCAGAAAGTTTGACTTTATATTTATAGATGCTTCTAAGGGACAGTATATGAAATTCTTTAATGAAACCTGGAATCTCTTAAATGAAGGTGGACTTATATTTATTGATAACATAATGTTTAAAGGTTTTATAACAGAAAATTATGAGAACACGCCTAAAAAATACAGGACTATTATAAGAAGGCTTGATGAATTTGTGAAAAAGCTTAATCTTGAATATGATTTTGTCCTGTTGCCCTTTGGTGACGGCGTAGGATTAGTTAGGAAGTAGCTAGAAATGAAATTTCTTTTATATAATATAAGATACGGAACAGGAAAATATTTGAACCAGCCTCTAAAATATATAAGGGGATATTTAGGGCAGTCTTTGGATCATATACACCGTATAGGAGAGTTTATAAGGAAGCAGGAAGCTGATATAGTAGGTCTTGTAGAAGTTGACATGGGTTCTTTTCGCACTAGGGAGGTAAACCAGGCGGAACTATTAGGGGAAATAACTGGGAAATACCATGTATCCCAATATAAATATGAAGAAAACTCTCAATATATGAAGTTCCCCATAATAAGAAAGCAGGGAAATGCAGTTCTTACAAGGGAAAAAATCATTGCCCAGAGGTTTCATTACCTGGAAAGGGGAATGAAAAAGCTGGTAATCGAAGTTGCTACTGAAAATGTTACAGTATTCCTCGTTCATTTGGCTTTGGGAGGGAAGACTAGGTTAAAGCAGATAGTAGAACTTCATAACCTTATTTCAAATTATAAGAAGCCATTTATAGTTGCAGGAGATTTTAATGTATTGTGGGGTAATGAGGAAATAGAACTTTTTTTAAAGGCGAGCAGACTTCAAAATGTAAATAAACATAAAGAATTTACGTTTCCTAGTTGGAATCCCCAAAAGGAGCTGGATTTTATCTTATGTTCAGAAAATATTAAAATAAATGAATATAAAGTCATTAGGACAACTTTATCGGATCATCTGCCAATTTTATTGGATTTTGAAACTATCAGTTAACTTAGAAAGGAGAAATTAGTGAAAGTAGTAGTAAATAAAATACTGTTATTATTGATAACTTTATTTTTAGTGGGAAATTTAAGTGCAGAAACAAAAAATATAAAGAGTAATTATAATGAAATAACAAAAATCATAGGTGGTGGAAAAGAGAGTAATACAAGAAAAAGATTATCCCAAGAAGAAATAAGAGGAGTGTGGGTGGCAAGTATATATAACATGGACTGGCCCTCTAAAAAAGGTCTTAGTGTGGAACAGCAGAAGAGGGAATATATTTCAATACTGGAAAATATAAAAAAATGGAATATGAATGCAGTCTTTGTACAGATAAAGCCGGTGGGAGATTCTTTCTATCCTTCTAAATATTCGCCATGGTCAGAATATCTGACAGGAAAACAGGGTGTAAATCCAGGATATGATCCCTTAAAATTCATGATAGAGGAAGCACATAAAAGGGGAATTGAATTTCATGCATGGTTTAACCCTTATAGGCTAAGTGTAAATGGCAGCGGGATAGAAAAACTCTCCAAAGACAATATAGGAAGAAAAAAACCGGAATGGACTGTAAAATATGGTAATCAGCTTTTATTAAATCCTGGAATACCGGAAGTCAATGACTATGTTATTGACAGTGTTCTTGAAGTTGTAAAAAATTATGATGTAGATGGTGTGCATATGGATGACTATTTTTATCCTTACAAGGTAAAGGGACAAGAATATCCAGACAGTGTTCAGTATAAAAAATATGGAGAGAAATTTTCCAATATTGGAGACTGGAGAAGAAATAACATAAACAAGCTGGTTGAAAAACTTTATACAAAGATAAAAAGAGAAGATAAAAATATTACATTTGGAATAAGTCCTTTTGGTGTATGGAGAAATATATCATCTGATTCCAGAGGTTCCAATACTCAGGCAGGAGTTCAGAACTATGACGATCTTTATGCAGATGTACTTTACTGGATGGAAAAGGGATGGATTGATTATGTAGCTCCACAACTATATTGGAATCAAGGATTTAAAGTGGCTGAATACAATACTCTTGTAAAATGGTGGAGTCAGTATGCCAAAAAGACAAAGACGGATCTTTATATAGGACAGGCAGCATACAAGGTAAAGGACTGGTCAAATCCTAATGAGATGAAAAACCAGATAAACTATAACAGAAATTATACAGAAGTAAAGGGAAGCATATTCTTCAATTATAAATCCTTAAGGGAAAATCCTAAAAATATTATAAATTCTTTACTGGATGGACCTTATAAACAGACAGCATCAGAGTTTGCAGCAACTAAAAATACAGAAATAGCACAAAAATAACATAGGATTATAAAAATAAATTTTAAATTGTAGGAAACGATAAATGGGAGAGGGTCTTTGGATGACCCCTCTTTTTTTCTAAAGCAGATTGAACTTAAGAGAAAAAAGAATAAGAAAAAGCTTATAAAAAATAATGGAAAGGAGGATATGAAGTTCATATGTAAAGCTATGTGGACTTCATATAGAACATATATGAAATCAGGATTTATAGCAATAGTTGGAAGACCGAATGTTGGAAAGTCCACTTTAATGAATAAACTGGTAAAAGAAAAGGTTGCAATAGTTTCAGATAAAGCAGGGACAACGCGAGACAGGATAAGGGGGATTGTAAACATACAGGAAAATCAGTATATTTTTGTGGATACACCAGGAATACACAAGCCTAAGCATCTTTTAGGGGAACATATGACCGAAGTGGCTTTGGAAACATTGAAGGATGTAGATCTAATACTGTTTATACTGGACGGGACTAAGGAAATATCTTCTGGAGACATGTTTGTAAATGAACATGTAAGGGAAGTAAAAACTCCTGTTGTTCTTATTATAAACAAGATAGACAAAATAAGTGATGAGGAATTAGAGGCTAAGAAAAATGAAATTAGTGAAAAATTAGGTGATTTTTCAGAAATAATAACACTTACAGCTGAGTATTCCATAGGGTTACACAAAATATTTGAAATTTCTGAAAAGTATCTTTCAAACGATGTATGGTTTTATCCTGAAGACTATTATACAGATTTGCCGATAAACAAAATAGTTGTTGAAACAGTAAGAGAAAAAATACTTTATTATACGAAAGATGAGATACCCCATAGTGTGGCTGTAGAAATTACAAATGTTGAAACTAAAAAGGATATAAGGCGATATGATATAAATATTTATGTGGAAAGGGAAAGTCAGAAGGGGATTATTATAGGAAGAGACGGCGCATTGCTAAAAAAAATCGGAATTGAAGCAAGAAAAGACATCGAAGCTCTCATTGATTTAAAAGTAAATCTAAAATTGTGGGTAAAGGTTAAGAAAAAATGGAGAAAAAATCAGCAATTTTTGAATGAAATGGGATATAAAATAAAAAAGAAATAATTTTTGAAGGCTTGCAACCTTTAAATTATATGGTATAATGATAATGGGAAGGAAATTTTTTAAAGTCTTTAGTAAAAATAAAATCTTATGGAGGATAGATGGAGAAATATGTACTTCTAAGGGGAAAAGTTATAGGAAAATGGTATGATTTTGATAAAAGGGCACACTATCACATCATTGTAGAAGTAAAAACAGAGGGTATCAAAAGGGAGTATGACGTGTCCATTAATATAGGAAGCATCACATATAACGATAATGACGAGATATATTCTTCGGATCTCCAAGTATATTATGAGGATAATTACCACTATAATGAAAAAATTCTCAAAGAGATGCTTCTTCAAAAAGAGGGAATAACTAAAGGAAGAAAAAATTTAAACCTAGACTATGTTCGTATGAAGCTCTTTCCCCATGAAAAGATGAAACCTATGAAGGGTCTGGATAGAGAGGATACATTTCTAACAGGAATTATAGAAAGGCATGTTCTAAGTGCTTTTGATAACGATGATTTTGAAATTTTTGTATTTGGACGTTTGTATGACAACGAAAAGGGGATTCATGATGTACATATGAATCAGGGCAGTATAGACAGGTATAGAAAGGGGGATGCCCCTTATTCAGACGGAGGCTTGTTTTTTCATGAAAGGAAAACCGGAAAATGGATAGCAATATTTATAGCTTTTACTACCCAGAGTATGAATACAGATAAAAAGGGAAGAGCTATAAAAAAGTTGCCTGAAATAGTAAAACGGATATTAATTTGATGAAAAAGGAGGAATCGACTATGGAGCTTGCAATGACAAGGAAAAAATTTTGGAAATACATATCAGATGCCCATAAGAAAGAAAAAGATAATAACGGTATATTAAATTATTTGGTGGATAGATTATCCAAAGATACATATGAGGAAATTTTTAGTTTCGGGATAATTATTGATGAAATAATGCTGGAAAGCTACAATCAGAGTCTTTGGTGTGCCTCGTACCTCATCAATGGAGATACACGGGAAGAGAGCTTTGATTTTTTCAGGCTTTGGCTAATTTCACAGGGAGAGAAGATATATAATGATGTAATGAAAAATCCTGATAATCTAGTAAAGTATATAGATCTTCCAGAAGAGGATTTTATACCTGATTTGTATGAAAATGAAGATTTTTTCTTTGTTGCAGTGGATGCTTTCGGAATAAAAAATGATATGGGAATATTTGAAGAGTTATTTGAAATATATCTGGATAAGTTTGATACGTATAAAGAAAAATTGAATTATATTGATGTAGACTATCCAAAATTGAAATTTACATGGTGTGAAAAGGTACCTAGATCAATGAGAAAGATATGTCCAAAATTATTTGAGAGGTTTTATATAGGTGAAGATGAGAGGGAGAGTATTAGTAGCTAATAATTGTGTGGAGTAGAGTAAAATTAAGAAAGGATACGTAAATTACTCTACTTTTTTATTGATAATTTATTTGGGAAATCAAATTATAGTAATACCATTTAAAATCAAACCCCCAAAGTTATGACTATTTTATACTAATATCTAATTGAACTATGTATAAAGATGTGGTATAATATAATAGGGTGATAGAAATGGGAAAAAAATATACAATAAGTAAGGAAGAATTAGAAGAAATTAGAAAAGCGAGAAGAGAAACACAGAATAAGAAAGAA
>JBGXYD010000096.1:0-11890 GCA_041815005.1 Leptotrichia sp.
ATTGTAATATTGTTATTAAGAAAATAAAAATAGTGTCATTTGACAATAAAATAATACGGGAAAGGGGAATGAAAATGAAAAAATATGATTTTGAAACAACCATAAGTAAAAAAGGGCAGGGATCCTATAAATGGGATCAAATGTATAAGCAAAATCCTGATATTGAGGAAGAGATAGTACCTTTATCAGTTGCGGATATGGAGTTAAAGATAGCTCCTGAAATAGTGGAAGGGTTGAAAAGACATCTAGATGAGGTTATTTTAGGATATACAGGTACTTACGAGGATTATTACCGTTCAGTTTTAGGGTGGCTTAAAAGACGGCATGGCTTTATGGTGGAAAAGGACTGGATTGTTACTTCCTCTGGGGTTGTTTCGGCAATTTATGATGGAGTAAAGGCATATACTGAGGAAGGACAAGGTGTCATAACCTTTACTCCTGTATATTATCCCTTCTACAGTGCAATAAAAGATAACAATAGAAAGCTGGTAGAATGTGAGCTTATAAATAACAATGGATACTATGAAATAGACTTTGATAAATTTAGAAAACTGGCAATGGAGGAAAATAACAGGCTTTTTATATTATGTAGTCCCCATAATCCTGTAGGTAGAGTTTGGAAAAGGGAGGAACTGGAAAAGATTGGAGAAATAGCACTGGAGAATAATCTTACTGTAATTTCAGATGAAATCCATTTTGATATAATAATGCCGGGTCATAAGCATACTATACTTCAGACTATTTCTGATGAGCTGGCAAATATAACAGTAACTTGTACTGCCCCCACAAAGAGCTTTAACCTTGCAGGGGTAGGGATATCAAATATAGTAATTAAAAATCCGGAGTTAAGGAAAGCATTTGTCAAGGAACAGGGAAAATCTGCTGCCCATGTGTTTGCAGCTTTAGGATATAAGGCATGTGAAATTGCCTATAATGAATCTGAAGAGTGGTTTGATCAGTTTATCCAGCTGGTGAATAAGAACCAGAAGATGGTAAATAAATTTTTTGATGAAAAGTTTAAGGGGATAAAAGCTCCTCTAATAGAAGGAACCTACTTGCAATGGATGGACTTCAGAGAATTAGGGCTGAAAAAGGAGGAGCTTAAAAAGTTTTTCAATGAGGAAGCCAAAATGTTTATGAGTGAAGGATATACCTTTGGAGAAGGTGGGGACGGTTTTGAAAGGATAAATCTTGCAGCTCCCGTTCATATAATAGAAAGGGCACTGGAAAGAATACATGAAGCTGTAAATAGACATTATCCGTATTTATGTAAGTAAAGTTTGTTTTATAAAAAGTCAATACTTAAAATAGGGTGAATTTTTGATTTTTCAAATACAATAACCAAGGGGGTCTTTATTATAATGACCCTCTTTTAGTCTTTTTTAAATTTTTTAATATTGTAATTTATAATTGCAAAAAAAATACTCTATCCAAATATTCATATTATATAGAAAATATAAGGATTTTATGATATAATATGAAAAATATTTAATTTATGAAAATAAGTATAATTTTTAAAGATGTACTAGTATACATTTAAAAGGAGTGAGACATTTGAAGGTGTCATTAATTATGCCTACAATAAACGTTACAGGAGAATTGGAGCTTTTTTTGAAAAGTCTGAAAGAGCAGACATATAAGGATTTTGAAGTTGTTGCTGTAGATCAGAATACAGATGACAGGGCCTTTAAGATTTTGCAAAAATATGAAGATGACTTTGAAATAAAGTATATGAAAAGTGATAAGAGGGGACTGAGTCTTAACAGAAATAGGGGAATGCTTGTAATGGAAGGGAGTATTGTGGGATTTCCTGATGATGACTGTGAATATAGTTCGGATACTTTGGAAAAGGTAGTAACATTTTTTAAGGAGAATAAAGATAAAAGGCTATATTCCTGTAGAACCCTTGAAAGGGGAAAGGATTACGGGACAGGCATAATGTCTGAAAAAGATATGGAATTGAAAAAAGGGAATGTTGAAAATACTGTAAAATCCATAACTTTTTTTGTGAACTATGCCCTTGAGGATATAATTCTGTTTGATGAAAAGCTGGGAGTAGGGGCAACGTTTGGAAGTGGAGAGGAGACGGACTATGTGCTGACGTTGCTTCATAGGGGATATAAGGGTAATTATTTTTCCCAAGACATAATTTATCACCCTGCCAAAAAGGGTAATTATGAAGACCTTGACAGGGCATATAAATATGCACTTGGATATGGAGCTCTTGTGAAAAAGGAGGTAATGGGAAGGAAGAATTTTTCCTATTATTTTAAATATCTCAAAAAGCTTTTAAGAAATATAGGGGGAATGATTTTTACAAAAAATAGGAAATACCACATTACAGTTTTTAAAGGACGGATAAAAGGTTTTAAAAGCTATAAGTGATGACTGGTAAGCAAGTATTATGTAATCATATAAAGTATATGAAGAAAGATTCTTAAAAAGTTATGATTACTGACAGTAATGCTTTGTAAACATAAAAATTTATAATAATGTCTTAATATATGAAACGGAGAAGTAAAAATGGAAAAAATAAAATATCTTATAAATATGATATTGGCTTTGATAATATACCCCTTTACAAGGGGAAAATTCAGAAATAGGCGAGTATGGCTTGTAGGGGGAAATGCAGGAGAACTTTTTCTGGATAATGGAAGAGCTATTTACGAATACTTAAGGACAAAGAAGGAAATAGAAGAGTATTGGGTAATAAATAGTAATTCCTCTGCAAAGAATCAGATTCCAGGAGAAAAACTTATAAAGGGAAGTGTGAAGGGATATCTATATTTTATGAATGCGGAAACAGTCCTTTTTTCTCACTCCATTTCTGCTGATATCGCCCCTTACCTCTTTGTGGTTCCCTTTATAAAAGGGTTTCATAAAAGACCTTTGAAGGTGTTTTTAAATCATGGGACTGTAGGCTTTAAGGTAAGGATGGCGATGAATAAGAAAACAGAAAAGATAGCGGAAGAACTTGTAAGATCCTATGATATCAATATATGTGATTCTGAATACGAAAAGGAAATAAAGAGGGATATGTGGTGGAATATAGAGGAGGAAAAGATTTTTGTAACCGGATATCCAAGGTATGATAAACTTTATGATGTGGAGGTAGAACAGAAGGAAATATTATTTATGCCCACATGGAGAAACTGGATAAGACCGGAAAATACAAAGGTGGAAGATACTGACTATTTTGAAAATATAGTGAAGCTTCTGACTGATGAAGGACTTAACAATTTTCTTGAAAAAAATGGAATATTTCTAAAAATATATATACATCAGCTTATGCAGGATTATCTTAAAAATTTTGGAAACATAAGGCTTGGCAAAAATGTCTCCCTTCTTCCAAAGGAAGCGGACATAACGAAGGAACTTATGAAGGCGAGACTTTTAATAACAGACTATTCTAGTGTTGCATATGATTTTTACTATTTGAGAAAGCCTATTATATTCTTTCAGTTTGATAAGAAGGAATACGAAGAAAAAGTGGGCTCCTACGTGAATCTAGATAAGGATTTATTTGGGGAAGGGGTATATACTGTAGATGAATGTGTGAAAAAAATAGAGGAAATATCACAAAACAACTTTAAATACAGTAAAGAAACTCAAGAAAAAGTGGATGGGTTAAGGGGAAAATTTTTGAAATATCAAGATAAGGAAAACTGTAAGAGAGTTTACGAACTGATTATATCAAAACTTGGAGAGGGATATGATAAAAGATAAAGTTTCTATAATAATACCAGTGTATAATGCTGAAAAATTCATCGGAAAAGCAATAGAATCAGTCTTGTCTCAGACCTATGAAAATTGGGAAATACTTGTAATGAATGATAATTCCACAGATAAAAGCTATGAGATAATAAAAGAATATGCAGACAGGGACAGCAGAATAAGAGTTGTAAATACAGAAAAGAATATAGGAGTAGTAAAGGGGAGAAATCGCCTTACAGAGCTTGCAGAAGGGGAATATATAGCTTTTCTTGATGCAGATGACTACTGGAGTGAGGATAAGCTGGAAAAACAGCTTTTCTTCATGAAGGAAGGGGGATTACCCATAAGCTGCACAGAATACACAAGGGTTACGGAAGGGGAGATACCGATAAATTCCATAAAGATAAAAAAAGAGATAACCTATGAGGATCTACTGAAAAATAACTACCTGGGCTGCCTTACTGTCATTTATAATGTGAAAAGTTTAGGCAAAAGGTATTTTAAGGAGAGAAACAAAAATGAAGACTACGTACTATGGCTTGAAATAATAAAGGATACAGGGAAAATTTATGGACTAAAGGAAAATTTGGGATTTTACAGGGTTCTTGATAATTCCAGGTCCAGTAATAAAGTTGCCGCTGCAAAGGTAAGATGGGAAATATATAGGAAGGTAGAAGGACTTTCTTTAATAAAGTCGGCATACTATTTTGCACATTATGTTTTGTATGCATTGAAAAAGACACAGTAACATGGTAATAAATTAATTTAAAACAGAAGGAAAATAAAGTACAGGCGAGATAATAAATAATATTTATAGTAAAGGATGAAAGAAGATGGCTGTAAGTGGAGTAAGGAAAAATTTTTCCTATTTATTCGGAATTTTAACTATAGGAATGTATTTTATCAGCCTCCTTATAATAAATAGGGGGCTGGGCTTTAGAAATGCAATAATAATACTGGCTGCTTTGACGGCATATTATATTGCAAATGTATATAATATCTCTGTGGGTAGGTACAGGTTAAGGGATATGGCGACAGTAATTGTCATAAATGGAATGCTTATGCTTCTGACTACCTTTGCAAAAATATTTACCTTTTACGAAGGAATTATACTTTTCGGAATAATAACAATGTTTCAGATAGCCTTCAGATACATTGTTATTATGGGAGTTGTAGAAAAGCAAAGGATAGTGTTTGTGGGAGAAAATGACTATACTTCAGATTTGCTGGAAAGCATAAGGAAGGACGAGCAGTATAAGATGACAGAATTTTTAAAAAATACAAATGTGACAGAGTTAAGAAGGGAAGTATTAAAGACGTGTAAAATGAGGAAGACGGATATAATAGTGGATTTTACGGAAAATCTTCTTTTAGATCCTAAAATGGTCGATAAGCTTTTACAGCATAAGTTGGAAGGGCTTCAATACTATAATTATCTTGAATTTTACGAAACATATGAAAATAAGCTCCCAATATCCCATTTGAGTCCCAAATGGTTTTTGGAGGATTCAGGTTTTGAAATATATCATAATAATTTTAACTTGAAAGCTAAAAGACTTCTAGACATTTTTTTTGCTTTACTTATAGGAATTATGACTGCTCCTATAATGGTAATAGCTGCAATGATAGTCAAGCTGGAATCCAGGGGACCGATATTTTTCATACAGGAAAGGGTAGGAGAAGGGAACAGGAAGTTCAATATAGTGAAATTTCGTTCCATGACTACAGATGCTGAAAAGGATGGTCCAAAGTGGGCTTCGAAAAATGACAACAGGGTAACAAGGTTTGGTAAAATAATGAGGGCGACTAGAATTGATGAGCTTCCCCAATTGTGGAATGTGTTAAGAGGGGAAATGAGTTTTGTGGGACCACGTCCTGAAAGGGAGTTTTTTATACAGCAACTTGAAAAGGAAATACCCTATTATAATTTAAGACATACAGTAAAACCAGGACTTACAGGGTGGGCACAGGTGATGTATCCTTATGGTGCAAGTATTGAAGATGCCTATAGAAAATTACAGTACGATTTATATTATATAAAACATCATGATATTATATTTGATATGAAGGTATTATTAAAGACAGTAACTATAGTTATTTTTGGTAAGGGAAGATAGGAATTATACCAAATGGAAAGGAAAAAGAATGTATTTAAAAGCATTGGAGCTTACGGGTTTTAAATCCTTTGCCCAGAAGACGGTGGTGGAGTTTAACAGGGGAATTACTTCGATTGTGGGACCAAATGGAAGTGGAAAAAGTAATATACTGGATGCCATCTTATGGGTTTTAGGAGAACAGAGCTATAAGAATATAAGGGCAAAAGAAAGCTCAGATGTCATTTTTTCCGGAGGAAAAAACAAAAAACCGCGTTCAATGGCAGAAGTAAGCCTTATTGTGGATAATGAAGACAGATATTTGGATATAGAATTTTCTGAAGTGAAGATAACTAGAAGAATATACAAAGGGGGAGAAAATGAATATCTGATAAATAATAGAAAAGTAAGGCTAAAGGATATAAATAATCTTTTTATGGATACGGGGATAGGGAAGCAGGCATATTCCATAATAGGACAGGGAAGAGTGGAAAGAATAATATCTTCCAGTCCTAAGGAACTTAGAGAAATTATTGAGGAGGCAGCAGGAGTAAAAAGGGCAAAGCTGGAAAAGGAGGACTCCATAAAAAAGCTCAAGGAAGTAAAAAATGAAGTGGAGAAAATAGAGTTTGTGGAAAAGGAGCTGGCGGAAAGGGTTTCCCATCTAAGAGAAGAGGAAAGAAAGGCAAGACTTTTTAAAACCTTTTCAGAAAAGATAGATGCCCAGAGGTTTATGATACTGGAATATAATATTGATGAAGAAAAAAAATATACAGAGGAGTATGAAGATAAGATGCTTCAGCTTCAAAAATTACTGGATGAGGTGGAGGAAGAATATACAGCAAATCAAAAGGAACTGGACAAATCCATAAGGGAAAGCGAAGAAAAATATAACCTACTGGAAACGGAAAAAGAGAAAAATATAGGGGTTATGAAGGATATCGAAAAATTAAAGGAGGAACATACCGCTATTTCAGGACTTCTTTCAAACCTAGATATTCAGTCAGAGGAAAAAGAAAAGCGTAGTAAGGTACTGGAAAAGGAAATTTTAGGGAAAGAAGAGCTTCTTAAAAATTCAGAAGGGGAACTTTCCCAAATGGAAAAGGAACTTTCTGAAAAGAAGGAAAAAAGGGATAAAGCGAGACTTAAGGTGGAAGGGATAAAAAGTAGAAGGGATTCCCTTTTGCAAGAATTAAATGGCCTATTACAGAAAAATAGGGATCTTGAGGTGGACAAGATAAAGGTTTACGGAGAAAATGAAGATTTGGAAAAAAGAATTTCTACAGCAGAAGTTACTATGAAACGTCAAATCCGAGAAAAAGAAGCTCTTCTGGAAGAGTTTAACAAATATAGTGACGGAAAAGCTGAATTTGAGGAAAATAAAAGTCTGAAGGAAAAGGAAAAGTCTGAATTTGAGATTCTTGTAACCGGCATAAAGGGTGGAATAGAAAAATTGGCAGAAAGGCTTTCCATAATTAATAAGGAAAAAATGGAGCTGAGGTACAGGTTTGAAACCCTTGATGCAAAAAAAAGAGCCAATGAAAATATTATTGAAAGAAATGAAACTTTTGCAAGGGCTATAAAATATATATTAAATGAAAATATAAAGGGAGTAATAGGGGCTTTTATAAACCTTATTGATATTCCTGAAGGATATGAAGAGGCAATCCAGACGCTGTCAGGGGGTTATTTTCAGGATATAGTGGTGGAAAATGTCGATGTCGGGAAAAGGTGTATAGCTCTTCTGAAGGAAAAACAGCTTGGAAGAGGATCTTTTCTTCCGATAGATAAAATAAAGGTCTATAATCAGAAAACAAATCTTCCTGAAGAGAAAGGGATAATAGGTTTTGCGACAGATATTGTGAAATATGATGCAAAAATCCAAAAAGTCATAAGTTTTGTATTTGGAAATTCTCTTGTAGTAGAGAATATGGAAACAGGAACCAGTCTCTTAAAAAAAGGATTTAACGGGAGAATAGTTACTCTTGAGGGGGACATTATAAGTGCCGGAGGGAGGATGACCGGAGGATCGAAAAATAAGGGAAGGGATGAGCTTCTGGAAAGGAAGAAGGAGCTTGGCAAAATAAGGTCTGAAATGGATAAACTCTCCCTTGAGGGAAAGAAATATGATGAAAAGATAAATGAACTTCAGAAAAGGATGGCAGAAGGGGAAAAAAAGGAAAAGGAAGTTTTAGTTCAACTTGATATATTTGTAAAGGGATACAAGGAATTTATAACAAAATATGAAGATTTTACTTCTGAGTATAATAAAATAAGGAGAGAACTGGACACTTTTGAATATGAAATTACTCAAAATAAGGAGTTTATTCATTCAAGAAGGGAAAAAATAAAAGAAAACAATAGAATAAGTGAAAATATAGAAAAATATATTGTGGAAAATAATCTTAAAATAAAAGAGATAAATAATGAACTTGAAAACATTGACAGTCTTGAAGAATACCAGAAAATCCTTAACACTCTAGATAAGGATTATGAAATACTAAAGGTGCGGACTGAAAATAACAAATCCAGATATTCTGAAATAAAGATGGATTATGATAAACTTTTTACTGAAAAAACTGAACTGGAGGAATTTGAAAAGGATAAAACGATTCTAAAGGGGAAATATATGGAAAAAATTTCTGTAAAAAGTGAGGAAATAGGTAAAAAAAGTGAGGAAATCCAACAAATATCAGATACAATAAGGATTTTGGAATTGAAAATAAAAGAACTGGACAAGGTGGAAAAGGAGCTTATAAAGACAGTAAAGGACATCGAAATAAGAAAAAGGGATATGAAAAATGAATATGGGAAAATAGAAGAGAAATTAAGCACTAATAGGCAAAAAATGGAGGGATATCTATTGGAAATGAAAGACATTGATTCCGATAGGGTAAAAGAAAGTCCAGAATATGCTAAAATAAGCAGTGATACTGAACTTCAGGCTATAAAAAGGAAATTATCTCTCAATGAAAAAAGCAGAATAGATATAGGAAGTGTAAATCTGTCGACCATAGAAGAATATAAACGGGAAAATATAAGGTATACGAACCTCGTAAATCAAAAGAAGGATCTTATAGCAAGTAGAGAGTCACTTTTTACCCTTATAAAGGATATTGAAGGGGAAATAATTGAAAAGTTTGATTTTGCCTTTAGGGAAATAAATAAAAATTTTAAATATATGTGCGAAAGCATATTAAATGGGGCAAAGGGTTCAGTAAAATTAATGGAAGAAGAAAATTTACTTGAAACTGGACTGGAACTTAGTGTAAAATATAAAAATAAACCTGAACAAACTTTGATGTTACTATCTGGAGGGGAAAAGTCTATGCTTGCAGTTTCCTTTATAATGGCAATATTTATGTTTAAGCCTAGCCCTTTTACATTTTTTGATGAAATTGAAGCGGCATTGGATGAGGAAAATACAAAAAAGATCGTGGGACTATTAAACGAGTTTATATCAAAATCACAGTTTATTCTTATAACCCACAACAAAGAAACAATGAAGGGCTCCCATAGGCTCTATGGAGTAACCATGAATAAGGAAATAGGGGAATCTAGATTGATTTCCGTAGATGTGTAAATTTTATAAATTTTAAGTAATTGACTGGTAGGCTGAAAATAGTAATGTTAAAATTAAGGGGACTAATGATTATAAGGTTAAAAATTATAATTATCGGGAATAACAGAAAATCATAAATAACGATGTAAAAAAGATTAAGGAGATAAAGTAAATGGTAAAAAAATTTTTGTTAATATTGGCAATAGCTATATTAGGGATAACCGGATACTCGGAAGAAATTGATGTGTCCCAGATAGCCCAAGACTATCCGTATAAGGGAAATGCAATAATGTCTACTGTTATGGGAACTCCAAGCAGTCAGTGGTATACGTTTAAAAAGGGGAAATCACCTAAAGTTAAAAAATTTAAGGCTACAAAAAAAGTTCCAGAGATATTAAGACCTTGGAGCAACTATGAATACGGTGTGTGGAAACAAAAGGAGAAGGCTCCTTTAATGATAATAATTTCAGGGACAGGTTCCCTTTATAACAGTGGACTTTCAATGTATATGGCAAATGTCTTTTATGACAGGGGATATAATGTAATAGCCTTAAGTTCCCCCACAACAATGCCTTATATTGTAAGCCAAAGTAAAAATAACTATGCAGGATATATAAGGGATGAGTCTTCCCATTTGTATGAACTTATTTCTACAGCAGTATCCAGGGAAAAATCTGATGGAATGAAGATAGAAAAAGTCTTTGTGGGAGGTTACAGTTTAGGAGGATTTCAGTCACTGCTTATTCATGAAATGGATGAAGCAACTAAAAAAATTGGGATTGAAAAATCTCTATTGCTAAATACTCCAGTAAGCATACTTACAGCAACTGAAAAATTAGATGAGTATTTAATAAATAACGGAATATACGATGCAGATGGGCTGGAAAAATTTCTAGATACAATATTCAGCAGAATATTGTATGATGAATCCATAGAACTAAGCGACCTTGATTTTGCAGATATTAGATCGGTAGTTACGAAACTTCATTTAAAGGATTCGGATTTTGAGGTGTTGACAGGACTTTTATTCAGATTTTATTCGGCTAATATGACTTTTGCAGGGGAAGTATTTAGTGGGAAAGATGCAGTGGGAAGGTTATCTGACAAAAAATCTTACAAGAGATTTGATTCTGTAACAAAGGAATTTAGGGAAGGAATGTCGGTTTCCTTTGATGAATACTCAAAGGAAATATTGTTACCCTATTTACAGGAAACAAAATATCCTGATTTGACACTTGAAAAATTTATACTTGAGTTTGATTTAAGAAATAGTCAGGAATTCATAGACAGAAATAATAAAAATATAGTATTTATAACATCAAAAGACGATATACTTCTATCAAATGAGGATTTAAACTATATAGATGAAACATTTAATAATAAGGTGGTAATTCCGTTTGGAGGTCATACGGGGCTTATATGGCACAGGGATGTTGCAAAATTAATGGTAGATAAATTGGAGGAAGACTAGATGAAGAATAAAAATAGAATGTTACTGTTTGGGGCTGTATTATTTGCAACAACTTCACTTTATGGAAATGAAAATGAATTTTCAAAATCAGAAGTGGAAGAAGGTCTTACTTACGTTGAAATGGTTGAAAAGGAAGTGAATGATGACATTTTCATCCAGTTTGTGGATGGAGAAGTGGATGAAAAGCCTTTTGAAAATATAGAAGTATACGAAAGATATAATCCAGGTAAAAGTAAAAAATCAAAAGAGAGCCGAATTCGTTTTGTAGCCTTTGAAAAGGATGAATATGGGATAATAGCAAGCAATATTGATAAACTGGATGAGGATTATATTATTTCGAGCAAAGTATTTGAACTGACAGGGATAAATGATTCTATGGAGCCGTTTAATAGGAGAATGTATGCCTTTAATACAGAGTTGGACAAAAAGGTAGCATATCCTGTTTCAAGAGTATATGGTGCTATAGTTCCCAAGCCAATAAGAAAAGGAATTGCAAATTTCTATAATAATTTTAAGGAAATTCCTACAGTGGTGAATTCCCTGTTGCAATGGAAACCTAAAAAAGCAGTAAATGCACTGGGTAGATTTGTTGTAAACTCGACAATAGGAATTCTTGGAATCAATGATGTGGCTGGTAAAATAGGAATGAAAAAGGACTGGGAAACAATGGGTGATACCTTGGCAGTTTATGGAATCCCGACAGGATCCTATTTAGTTCTTCCCTTTACAGGGCCAAGTACATTAAGGGATGGACTGGGTTCATTGGCTGATTCTGCAATGGAAGCTCCTTTGAGAAATTGGGTGGAAGATGAACTGTTTTTTGACACAGGAGTGTTTGACAAGGATATATATGGATTTACAAGACCTGTGGTAACGGGATTGAATGCCAGATCACTAGTGGGTTTCAGATACGGTGATTTAAATTCTCCGTTTGAATATGACCTTGTAAAGTCAATGTATTATAACTTTAGGAAAATTCAGGTCATAAAATAGGAAAAGGTCAAAAATCTATTATAGATAGTAATATCAAATATAAGTAATCTTAAAAAA
>JBGXYD010000097.1:0-19679 GCA_041815005.1 Leptotrichia sp.
AGGACGCTTAAAGTATATTATGCACATCCATATTCATCATATGAACGTGGTACGAATGAAAATACTAATGGACTGCTAAGAGAATTCCTTCCTAAGGGAAAGAGCATGAATGGGTTGAAAAAGGAGTTTAAAAAAATAGAAGAATGCCTTAATAACAGGCCTAGAAAGATACTAGGATTCAGTAAGCCTAGTGAAGTTCACAATGAATATATCAGACGTAACAAGAATATTAACTAAAAAGAAGTTATCTTAATTAATAACTAAAATAACTTCTGGAATTTAATTCTTATATAAATTCTGTTTCACTTTACTTGACAAGAAGGCATTTTATTTTTTCAATGTTCTAAATCCTTATTCATTCAATGTTTGAATGGAAGTTTGAGGACTACAAGCAGCCCTCAAAAACATCCAAATTTATAAGTCTTTGATTTTATTCAGTATCTTTTTATTTTTAAAATGTTGCTGTTAAATTAACATAGCCTCTATAAGGATCGGCATTTACAAGAGATCTGCCTTTATCTGTTTTTGCCACCCCAAAATCCAATGTAATTCTTTCCCCATAATATTTCACCCCAGCTGCATAATTTGAAAGAGTTGCTATGCTGTCATTTTTTTCTCCGTATTCATTATAATTATTTCTAACTTTTCCGGCCTCTGCCTCTATATAAGGTCTTAACTTAAATAGTATACTTGAAGAATCTTCAACTGGAAGAATGTATCCTATCTCTATTTTTCCTTTAATTCCTTTATCCCCAGATACCGATGTTGGAAACCCTTTTCCACCTATACTGTATTTTTCTACAGCAAAAAGAGAATCCTTCGTATACTGACCGTCTAAAACTGTTTTTATAGTTATTCCTTGTCTATTAAAATACAAAGGCTTATAATAACTTATATTAAAGTTTATTTTATCAAACTGATATTTTGCATCATAAGGATTTGGAACCGATGTAAGGTTGGTCCCTACATTATAGGAATTATCCTTTAAAGCTCCTAAACCTTTTATTCCTTTTGAATATACAAGACTATAGGAAGCTATCCCCTTAAATGGCTTTGCCATCCCTTTTATACCGATATTTGCCACCGTTATTTTCCTATCTTGAGTTTCAAGCCTGACCTTTTCAAGATAAAGTTCCTCCCTTTTGGAAGACAACCCCCCTGTAAGGTATAACTTATTGGTTGCATCTCTATAAAGGAGTTTTTCTATATTTAGTGCGGTTTCCCTGTTCTTAGTCCTCATATCATAGTTTTTTACTGACCCCTTCAATATACTGTTATCCTCTGTCCTGTCGTGGGAAAAATAAAAACTCCAAGTCTTAACAGGGAAGGAATATCCAAAGAAATAGCTTTCTGTATACTCTTCCTTATTCTTTTCACTTTTAAAAAGTTTTCCTACATCCCCTCTATATGTAAAATAGATATAGTCATTTATCCCTAAAAGATTGTCATATTCTGCTGATACCTCGTATCTTCTTTTATTTTTCTGGGTATCTTCATAATTTAATATGAACCTAAAGGGTTTTTCCTTTTGGGATTCCAGTATTATCCTGGAATATCCCTGCTTTTCCCCTGGTACTATATTTATTCTTGAGTTATTGGATTCCAAGCGATTAAGATTATCTATTCCATTATCAAGGTGAGCCATATTTAATATTTTCCCTTTTTGATTAGTAAAGGCAAAAAACATCTTTCTCCTGTCTTTTTCAGTGTCATTGTCAAGAGTAGTATCCTCTATTCTCCCCTCTAGAACCACAAGCCTCACTTCTCCAGAGCTTATGTTTTGACCAGGCTCAAGATACACCCTTGTTGTAGCATATCCCTTTTTTATATAAATGTTGTTTAGATTCTTTACAAGCATTTTCAGATCATTCAGGTTTAGCTCCCTGTTTTCATATTCTCCTATTATAGCTTTCAAATACTTTTCCTTTATAAGGGGCTTTATTCCTTCATTTGGTCCTTTTAGGATTATTTTCCTTATGAAAAATTTAGGCAATGTATTGTCCTGATGTATTTCTCCTTTCGGCTCCTCCACATCCAACTGCCTTCCATCACCTTCGAGAAATTCCTTTTCTGTTTTTGAAAGCTCGTTTTTCAGTACCCTATTCCTTGTAAAAGTTACATTTCCAAGTGTAATCAAACTCAAAGCAAGCAAAATTTTCTTCATACTCCCTCCATTTCTTTTTTAATGAAATATGCTCTAATATCTAGATTAACTAGCATTTAAAATTAGACTCCCTAACTAATTTTTTACCTAAGAATTAAAAAATCTTTCCGTAGTTATCTCTCAAATAATTTTTCAGCGTTATTAACTTGCATATTTCTTTAAATATTTATCTGTTATTTTTCTTTCAAATCCATCTTCATTATACCAGTGTATTATTTTTTTATCAACCTTTTCATTTATTTTTTTTATTAAAAATCATTGACAACATGATAAAAATATAGATTTATCAATAGGTATGAGCAACCTTTATTTTTTCTTATATAAAAAGGTTATTTCTAATAAAATTTCATAAAGAAATCCGTTTGAAATAACCTTTAAATTATAATAAAGTCTCTTTTTTATTTTGTTTCTGGATTTTTTTGTGTCCCTTTGGTTACTATTTTTATTTTTTGTGAAGCCATAGTTTTCCCTGAATCATTAATGAAACTCCTACTTTTTATATTTCTAATCTCTCCTTCTATCAGCCCTTGCCTATTTTTTGTTAACTGACTATTTAAAATTAGGTTCTTCGATGACTTTATGCCTTCAGTATCCTTCGGGGCTTCAATTGTCTTTTGAACCTCATCAAACTGCACAACATTTTTTGTATTCTCATATTTTGGGGAATCTATATAAGGACTTTCATACTCTTCATCTATTTCAACCCCTGCCACAAGAAGTTCTTCAGCTTCATCTGATAAAGAAAGTTTAACTTTTTCCTCCTTCACAAGAATATACCCTTCACGATTTGCTATTTCTGTTATATCCAGTTCTACTCCATTTTCATCATATACTTGCGACTTTTCGATCTCACTGAATATTTCCTCTGCTATTTCTGAAATTTTTGCTTCTTCTCCAGTTTTCTTTGCAATTACAGCTTCATCTGACTTAATTTTATTTTTTTCTTTTTCCTTATCGTGATTTTTTAAGGAATTTATCCTTTCAGATACTACCTCTTTTATATCTCCCGATTTCTTATTACTCTTAACACTTATTATCTCTTCTACATTGGTAGCTATTTCTTCATTAATACTTATATCTTGTTTTTCTTTAGCTTCTCCTGTAGCTGTTTCTTCAGATAATCTTGCTTTAACACCTTCAGTTTCAATAGGAACTTCTATTTCCTCCTGGAAAGCCTCCTCTCCAAGTGCTTTTTTCATATATCCTGTAATCATCTTAGCATCCACTTCAGGTTCCTTCACCTTCACTTCTGTCGTGAATACTTTCTTCTCTATAATTTCCCTTCCCTGTTGTTTTTTAGGCTGAGCAACATTCTTAGTGGTTGCCACTTGCTTTTCAGAGTTAGCCTTGTTAGTCTGTACCCTTCCATCTGCAGTTATCATAATCTCGTCTACACTTAGTAAATCCCCTTGTGTATTTACCCCTGCACCTTTGTCGTTAGAAATAATATCTATCTTTCCAGCATACATACTACCTGCAGTTTTTCCATCTACCGCTACACCTGTATAGGTTTCTCCTTTACTCTTGACCTCTTTTGTTTTATACTCATATGTCTGACCCCCAGCAGATATAAGGATTTTCGTATCTTTAGAACCCTTTATTATTCCAGATATATCCACTGTTTTTCCTATCAGCTCAAGATCAGCAAGATTGAGGGCATCCACTCCCCTATCTCCTATTTTTACCTTTCCTTCACTGACATCTATTGATTTAAGATCTCCATCCTTCATATTCAGCTTTCCTGTTGTCAAGGTTACCCTATCAGTATTTATAAATCCTCCACCATTTACAATTATCCCATTTCTATTTGCAATAACTATATCTGCCTTCTTTCCTGCCACTTCCACGTAACCGTTTATCCCTGTCTGATTTTTTCCCTTTATTTCAGTAATAATAAGGTTTGCTTCTTTCCCATTGTCAAGATTTCTATTTCTAATAACAAGACCCGCTATTTCGGTATCTGTTATTACTTCCTTGCTATTATTGAGGACAAGTCCTCTCTCACTCACTTGAAGTTCCATCAGGGAGTTATAGCTTGTTCCGTTGACAGAAGGAGCTGCTATATCTATCTGGTCCACCCCCGATGCAGTTTTAGCTACTCTTGTTCCTATACTTGCAGGGTCTGGAATAATTCCTCCGAATATATTTAAAGAAAAAAACAGAAGCATAAAAAAAGCTACTGTCTTTTGTGTCAGTTTAGTTGTCATATATTTAATCTGAGTTGTGCTAAATATAGATTTAATCTCCATAGTTATCATCCCTCTCATCTTTCCTTTTTAATTTTTTTCTTTTTTATTATTCTTAATTATACCCTCTTATGGGATATTAGTCAAGTTTTTTAATTATATATTCATAATACCCCTTATATTTGGCTCCTATATGCTTTAAATCACGCTCTTTCGCCACCTTATGGGCATTTTCCATTATTTTATCCAGATTATCCACTTTATTGTCCACTATTTCTCTTATTTTTTGACAAAATTCCTCGACATTATTCCCTTTAAAGCAATTTTCACCATCTGTAAGCCAGCCTTTGTAAACCGGAATATCACGTACAACCACAGGCAGCTTTGCCGACAGTGCCTCCAAAACCACAATCCCTTCATTTTCCTCATGTGTCATAAAAAGAAAGGCTTTTGCACTACTAAAAGCTCCTATCAAAATCTCTTTTTCCACATATCCCGGAAAGGATAGATTTTCAGGTGCATTGTCTATTATTTTCTGAATCTTTTTAGGAAGAAAGGGCTTTATGCTGGATGAGCCAAACCATAAAAACTGATATTCCTTACAACTTTCCACAACCTTTATAAAATCCTTTATCCCCTTTCTTTCAAAGGGAAGTCCCGCTGTTATTATTAGAGGCTTATTTATTTCATATTCCTTCATAAAATTTTCACTCAATTTTTCATTTTTAGTAAATTTTTCAGTATTAACCCCATTGGATATAACCCTTATTTCCTTGTCCCTATTCAAATATCTTTCCCTTATGAGATTTTTTGTATATTCTGAAGGGGATATAAGGTAATCCGCACTGTTGTAAAGTTTCTTTGTCCATATTTTTATTATGGGAGCAAGCTGATTGCTAAACTTTACACTCCCCTTAAAATCCTCATAAGTGGTATGAGTATGATAAATAACAGGTTTCCCCCTCTTTTTTGCATTTTTTAATACTCTCCATGATTTCAGACCAATGGTATTTATATGGGCTATGTCATAATCCTCTGACGGGTCTAATGTAAACTCAACATTATTTGCTCCAAGGGCTTCTACCTGATGATTTAAGGCTTGTCCAACGCCTGATTTGCTGAATGTATTTTTCCCCTCTGAAAATAGTAAAACTTTCACTAATATCATACTCCTCTATAGTTTTTTTATAAACTGCCTCCACTCTTTCCCCAAATTTTTCTGCCGTATAATCTTGAGATATTTGAAAGGCCCTTTTTATTATTCGTTCCTTAAATTCCTTATTGTTTTTCAATAACAGAATATTATTTATAAACTCTTCCTCATTTCTATATACCAGTCCTGCTTCATTTTTAACAAGTAGCTCCTCCAAATTCAAATCATATCTCGCATTTACAGGAGTTTCTGCAGCCATTGCCTCCACAAAGGTCAATCCCTGCGTTTCTGATATGCTGGCATTCAAAAAGACATCTCCCATTTGATAGTAGATGGCCACCTTATCATGAGGTACTTCTCCTGCAAAAATTACTCTTTCACTTATTCCCAGTTGCTCTGCCTGCTTTTTTAGGTCATCTGTTATAGGTCCCCTACCTACAATCATAAATTTAAAACTCTTATCCTCTATCTTGGAAAACATTTCTATTAGGACATCTATGCTTTTTTCTGTTGCAATTCTTCCTATATATACGCATAAAAAATCATCGTCTTCTATGCCAAAACTTTCCCTCATGAACTTAATTTCCTCATCTGTATAGTTTTCCCTGTAAAACTTTTTCAGCTCCAGTCCTGTAGGTATTATATTCATCTCCTTATCTACATCATAGGAATAGAGGATATCCTCCACCTTTCTTGTGGGAACAATTAAGGTATTGGATTTTTCACAGTAAAATTTACTTATAGCAGCAGCCAGTTTTTTTGCCGGAACGGTAAAATGACCCTTTGTTATGTAATGGGTATAGTATTCATAAAGGGTGTGGTATGTATGGACCAAGGGTATATTTAAGCTTATTGCTGCAAATCTGGCAAAGGTTCCAACCCCCCATTCCGTTTGGGAATGGATTATATCTAGGTTTAGTTTCTTTATCTTTTTTATAATCCTGGGTGAATAAATCATTCCTAGCCTATACTGAGGTAAAGGCTTAAACTCCATACTTGGAATCCGCAATATGTTAGGTTCCACTTGTGGAGCATCAGGATCCGTCGTTGTAATAATATAGACTTTATGTCCCTTTTTTCTCAGTTCCTTCTCCAATGTTGTTATGGAACTGACTACTCCATTGACCTGAGGTTTATAAGTATCTGTAAATATTCCAATTCTCATATTATTTATTCTCCTTTTAATTCCAATCTGACCCTTTATGAGATAATAAAAATTACTTTTACTCACTATCTGCTAGAGCCTCTCCTTCCCTTAAGGAAGTTCCAGAAAAAATCTACCAATTTTCCCTGATCTGTAGTCCTTCAAAATTCTTCCCGAAACTATTCTGTAGTCATGTTCTTCCCTTTTGGATATTCCTAGCCTTTTTTCAATAATTTTTAAAATTTCATGATTTTCTAGGCTATATATGTCTTTTTCTTCTGTATATTCCTCCAAATTATATGCCTCTATAAGTTCCTTTAATCTGTTAAGAACTTTCAGTTTAGACAAAAAGGCCGACGACACTTCCTCAAGGGGTAGCACATTGTCCTTAATAGAACCAGTTATGGAAAGATTGTGAGCTATTTCCTGATCTTCAAATTTAGGCCATAGTACACCTGGTGTATCCAAGAGTTCCAGTTTATCACTTATTTTTATCCATTGTTTCCCCCTTGTAAAACCTGGTGTATTCCCCACTTTCGCCTTATTTTTATTGACAAACTTATTAATAAATTTAGACTTTCCCACATTGGGAATTCCTACAATCATCCCTCTTACTACAGTCTTCCTCAAGCCCTTTTTTTTTACCTTTTCCAATTTATCCATATATATATCATCAGTTATTTTTCTAAGTTCATTAAAATTTGTTCCCTTTTCCACACTAAGGGCTACAAAATAATCTGAAATCCTGTTTTCTAAAAAATAGTCCTTCCATTTTTTTAATTCCCGTCCATCCACAAGATCCACTTTATTCAATACCACTATCTTCTGTTTATTCCCTGCAAGACGTGATATATCAGGATTCTTACTTGAAATGGGAATCCTTGCATCCAGTATTTCTATTACAAGGTCAACTACCTTCAAGTTTTCAGTTATGAGATCCTTTGTCTTCTTCATATGACCAGGATACCAGTTAATATTCATCTTTTGCCCCTCCCTCATATTTATTCTTCAAGTATTTTCCGTCATCTTCCGATGATCTTATAAACAGTACTATTTCCCCTTTTATCGGTTTTTTTTCCAGTTTTTCAATAATTTCAGAAACATTTCCCCTTATTACTTCCTCATATATTTTTGTCAATTCCCTAGTTATTACTACATACCTCTCTCCAAGATATTCTTTTATGTCCCTTAATGTCTTTAAAATTCTGTTTGGGGACTCCAATATAACAATTGTTCTTTCCTCTGAATTCAATTTATTAAAAAGAGTTTGCCTCCCTTTTTTTTTGGGAAGAAAACCCTCATAAGCCATCCTCCTCATATCAAGACCAGATATGCTTGCACCGGTAACTATTGATGAAGGTCCCGGTATCCCCAGAACCTTTATATTTCTTTCCAGTAACTCATTTACAAGTTCAAATCCCGGATCAGAGATGCAGGGGGTACCTGCATCTGTTACTAGTGCTATCTGTTTGTTATTTTCAATCAGCTTTATTATATTTTCTATCTGGTGAATCTTATTATGTTCATGATATTGGTATACCGTCTTCTCTATTTCATAATGGTCCAGAAGTCTCCTTGTTATTCTCGTATCCTCTGCAAATATATAATCTACTTCCTTCAATATTTTGACTGCCCTAAAGGTGATGTCCTCCAAATTTCCTATAGGGGTTCCCACAACATAAAACATAACTTCTCCCAAAATTTCTTTATTTTTTTATCTTTAGTTTCTTATTCATTTCCTCTATTGCCCTTTTCATCTGTGTATCTCCGGCAGCAATTATCTTTTTAGCTTCTTCAGCCCCTTTGTCCTTCACAAGTATTTCTTCTATTTCTTTTTCCCTATTCTTTCTAGCCTGCTCCGAATCATTTGCATAACCTTTTAATGTAAGAAGTTCTTCCATTTCAACCTTAATATCAGGTTCTATCCCCTTTTCATGGATATAGTTACCCTTTGGTGTGAAATACTGGGCTATAGTCAGTTTGATGGCATCCTTCGTTTCAAGAGGTATTATTTGCTGAACTATACCTTTTCCAAAGGTCTTTTCTCCTATTACTGTTCCCCTCTTATAATCCTTTACCGCTCCTGTAACTATTTCTGAGGCTGATGCACTTCCTTTATTTATAAGAACTACCAGAGGAAAATCCCCCATATATCTTAAAGTTCTGTTGTATTTTCTTTCCTGTCCATTTTTATATTTTAAGGATACTATCAAGTTCTCCTTCACAAGAAGTGATGAAATATCCTGTGCCTCCTGCAATGATCCCCCAGGATTCAGTCTTAAATCCAGTATGAGCCCCTTCATTCCCTTTGCCTGCAAATCCTTTATCGCCTTCTCAACTTCTGCCCCCACGTGATTTCCAAATCTAAGCAAACTCACATATCCGATATTGTTTGGAAGCATTTTACTCTCTACCATTTCCAGCTTTATCTTAGCCCTTGTAATAACAAATTTTAATGGTTCCTTCCTTCCATTTCTTATAATTTCTACGTTAACTTTAGTTCCTTCCTTCCCCTTTAGCATTTTTACTGTTTCATTTGCACTTAGAGGAAGTATATCCTTGTCATCCACCTTGACAATTTTATCCCCTATCTTTATTCCCACTTTTTCCGCTGGACTTCCTACAAACGGGGAGGTTACTTCCATTGCCTCTCCTTTCTTTTTCTGGATCGACATACCTACTCCCACGTATTCCCCTTCCATATCTTCAGAGAAATCCATCAGATCCTCCTTTGTTAAATACTCTGAATAAGGGTCATTCAGCTTACTTATAACCCCAGCAACTGCCCCCTGATAAAGTTCTTCCTTACTGGGTGTATCTTCTTTTCCTACATACCTGTTTCCTATTATATTAATTACATCTACTATTCTTTTTAGCTCTACTGCATCCTTAGAATATCCTGCACTTGTATTTTTTTCATTTCTCGCTGATTTAATAACAGCTGTGGCACAGAATAAGGGTATGCTTACCAGCATAACTCCTAAGACTGCATGAAGTATTTTATTTCTTTTCATTATTTTACCACCATTCCTTTCATCTGATAATTACACCTTTTTCAAACTGACTAATGCTAAAAACTCCTTATTCCCTTTACTTCCTCTGATAGGTGATTCTTCAATCCCTTGAAGTTCATACCCCCATTCTTTTATAAAAGAAATTATCTTCTTTATGGCTTCATCATGATACTCTTCATCTACAACAATCCCATTTTTTCCAACTTTATCCCTCCCCACTTCAAACTGTGGCTTTATAAGCATCACAACATATCCTTCTTCTCTTAGGAACTGCTTTAAATGGGGAATGACTTTTGTCAAGGAAATAAATGATACATCAATTACAATAAAGTCAACCTCGTTATTATCTATATCTTCAGGAGCCAAATCCTTTATATGAGTTTCCTCAATAGAAATTACCCGATGGTCATTCCTTAACTTCCAGTCCAGCTGGTTTGTCCCCACATCAACAGAAAAAACCTTTTCGGCTCCATTTTGAAGGACACAGTCTGTGAATCCCCCTGTGGAAGCCCCTACATCCAAGACTGTCTTACCATTAAAGTCCAAATTCCATATTTCTATCGCCCTTTCCAGCTTCAGCCCACCACGACTTACATATTTCAGCCTATCCTTAACTCTTATTACAAGTTCTTCCGAATCTTTCAGAATTGTACCAGCCTTAGTAATAGACTGTTCATTTACAATGACATTTCCAGCCATCACTTCTCTTTTTGCTTTTTCTCTTGTGGGAAAATAACCTCTTTCCACAAGAATCAGATCAAGTCTTTTTTTCATATTTCCCTTAACTCCTAAATAATAAAATATTTTTCTTATTTTTTCATTTATTTTCTATTATTTAAATTAATTTTTTTTCATTTATTTCCTGAAGAAACAAAATCTCTTAAGGGAACAAACACTATTTTAAAAGTACCTGTATTATATCATTAGCCCATCTATTATTATAAATACTATTTATCATGATTCCGTATATTATTTTTTATCTAAGTATGTAGCCTTTAAATAGAAGCCCTATTACAATACCAAGTATACTTCCCACAAGAACCTCCAGCGGAGTATGTCCTAAAAACTCTTTAAATTCTTCACTTATTATTTCTATTCCATCCCTCTTTTCTATATTATCCACAAGGGTATTCAGTGCCTTCGCATGCTTTCCCGCTTGTCGCCTTATTCCAGTAGCATCATAAAGGACTATCCCCATAAATACCATAGATATGGCAAATTCCATAGAAGAGGCACCCTTCAAAAGAAATACCCCTGTAGATAAGGAGACTACTGTGGAAGCGTGTGAACTAGGCATTCCCCCTGTTTGGAACAGTCTTCTCCACTGTATACTTTCACCTCTTAAAAGAGGTGAGAAAACCTTATAAAATTGTGCAAGAAAGCACGAAATTGCGGCTACGTCAAGTAGACGGTTCCCAAATATTAATCCACCATTCATCTTCTATTTTTTCCCTTTCCTTCTAAACTCATTGAACTCCTTTGTTATTTTCCCATTTTTATTATCCGCCTTAAAAAAAATCATAACTTTACCAATACTGTCCACAAATACTGAAGCCGTCTTTCCAGCTATTTCATTCCCAAGATCTCTGTCTATAGCAATAGTCGAATTTTGAAGTATCTTTACTTTTATCAGTTCCCTCTTCTTTACTGCATCCCCTATACTCTTTATGACATTTTCGTCTATTCCTTCTTTTCCTATCCTTACTACAGGGTTCACATTATGGGCTATTTTTTTTAAGAAGACTCTTTCCTTACTTGAAAGATTCATTTTAAACCTCCATAATTATAGGAAGAATTATTGGCTCCCTATCCGTTTTCTTATTTAAGAACTCTCCTATCTTGAATCTAAGCCTTTGTTTTATCTTGCCAATTTCCTTAATATTTTGAGTTTCCATATTCGCAAGTTCCAGCCTTATCAGCTCCCTTGTTTCTGAAAGCAGGCTTTCCGCATCCTTATTATATACAAAACCTCTAGTTACAAGCTCAACTTGTCTGCTAAATTTCCCTGTTTTATACTGTAATATGGAGATTATCACTATTCCCTCATCTGCAAGGTTCTGTCTATCCTTCAGAACAGCATTACCTATATCCCCAATTCCAAAACCGTCAATTAGGGTTACTCCGCTAGGTACCTTTCCTACCATTTTGAAACTTGTCCTTGTCAGCTCCAACTTCATTCCATTTTCAGCCAATATAACATTATCTGACGAGATTCCTACAGCCTCTGCAAGTTCCTTATGTTTCTTTAGCATCACATATTCCCCATGAACTGGCATAAAAAACTTAGGCTTAATAAGGTTTAGCATTAATTTTTGCTCCTCCTGGCATCCATGCCCTGAAACATGGATTCCCATTCCCTTTTCAAAAACTACATTTGCATGTCTTTTCATAAGCTGGTTGACATTTTTATATGCAGCTTTTTCATTGCCAGGAATAGGAGTAGCTGATATTACCACTGTATCCCCTTCCCTTAAAGAAATGTACTTATGGGATCCATTTGCAATTCTGGAGAGTGCTGCCAGAGGTTCACCCTGTGTCCCTGTACATAAAATGAGCACCTTATTTGCTGGTAATGTTTCCACCTTGTCTATATCCACCATTATTCCCTTAGGAATTTTCAAATACCCAAGATTTGAGCATATTTCAAATATTTTTACCATGCTCCTTCCATCTATGGCTATCTTCCTATTTGTGGACTGGGCTATATATATTATCTGCTGTAGCCTATGGACATGGGATGCAAATGCTGCCAGAATGATTCTTCCATTTGCCTTTGAAAACTCATCCTTTAGGCTTTCCCCCACAGTCCTTTCTGACGGAGTAAACCCTGGAATCTGGGCATTTGTACTGTCTGAAAGTAAAAGATCCACTCCTTCTTCACCGAGCTGGGCAAGCCTTCCAAAATCAAATCCTTCACCATCTACAGGAGTAAGATCAACCTTAAAGTCCCCTGTATGAAGTATAGTAGCTGCCGGTGTCTTTATACATATTGCATAACAGTCAGCTATACTATGGGTTACACTTATAAATTCCACTGTAAAGTATTTGGATATTTTTAATATGCTTCTTCCTTTTATTACTTTTTCTTTAGGGAGTTTTGCATCCTTTCTTTCAAATTTTGCTTTTGCCAGCTCCAATGTAAGTCTGCCCCCATACATAGGTATATCTTCAGATCCCAGTTTCTGGTAAAGATACGGTATGGCTCCTATATGATCTTCATGCCCGTGTGTAAGAAGCAATGCCTTTATTTTATCCTTGTTACTTTCCAAATAGGAGAAATCTGGTATTATCACATCTATTCCTAAATGTTCATTTTCCGGAAAAGTTAGACCTGCATCTACTATTATAATTTCATCCTTATACTGGAATGCCGTCATATTTTTCCCAACTTCTTCTATACCTCCTAACGGAATGACATATATCTTATCCTCCTTCTTTTTACTATCATTAGCTTTTATTTCTCCTTTTTCCGGTATAAATTTTGAACCTGTTCCATCTGCTTGATATTCTTCACTATACACTGCTGTATTTTGAATTCCTGCCTTTATTTTATTCAAATTGGCATTCTTGGAAAAATTTCTTTTAAAGGGCTGTTCTGATTTTTCATTCCCCTTTTTGCCGATTTTTTCCGACATTTGATACCTCCTTTTAATTTTTATTGTTTCTTTGTAGTCTTATTTTTTGCATTTACCTGCTCTTTCTGATTTTTCTGGGCTCCAGCTTCCGCCTGCCTCTGTCTGATAGCCTGTATCTCTCTGTACTTCTGAACAAAAAGTCTTGCCACGTTTCCTGAGGCTACCCCACCATATCCTCCACCTTCTACTATGGACACAAATACTATTTCAGGAGTATCCGAAGGAAAAAATCCTGCTATCCATGAATGGTGATCTCTAAATCCTGTATTCTGAGCCGTTCCTGTTTTTGCAGAAACAGGGTAGTCATTAAATTTTAATGCCTTAGCCGTACCTCCTGCACCACTTACAGGAAGCCTTAATGAGTTTTTCACAAGCTTTAAGGTCTTATCACTTATATTTACCTTTTTAACAATTTGCGGCTTATTCTCTTGAATCTTTCCGTCATAAAGTACGAATTTATCCACAACTGTGGGTCTTATCATAACTCCATCATTAGCTATTGTCTGATATGCCGAAGCCATCTGAAGAGGAGTCGTCAGTACAAACCCCTGTCCGATAGACATATTTATAAGATCCCCAGGAAGCCATTTTTTATCTTTTGGATTCTTAAATCTTTTCTCCTTCCATTCTGGAGAAGGAAGAACTCCACTTAGCTCCCCTGAAATATCTACCCCTGTCTTTTCACCCATTCCAAATTCCTTCAGGTATTTTACCATGTTATTAACTCCTGCTTTTTGGGAAAACACATAATAATAGGTATTTACTGACCTCTCCATTGATTTATTAAAGTTAGTTATCCCACTTCCAAATCTATTCGAATCTCTAAATATACGTCCACCATATCTATACTGTCCCGTGGACATTACTGTTGCATATGGGGATATTCCTGATTCCAATATTGCCGCCCCTGTTACAGCCTTATATATGGATCCCGGAGGATATAGTCCAGCTATACCTTTGTTTACCAAAGGTTTTGTCTTTGAGTTAACCAGTGCATTCCACTGATCATCAGGAATTCTTGAACTTAGGAGATTTAGGCTTACTTCGGGATAGCTTACAAAGGTTATTATTTTTCCTGTTTTTGCTTCCATTGCTATAAAGACACCACTTTTCCCATTAAAAACCTCTGTCATGTATTTCTGAAGTTCATAATCTATGGAAAGATAGATGCTTTTTCCTGCAAAACTATCTGTATTTTCAAGACGTCTTATTGTATTCCCCTTTGCATCGACCTCAACATTTTCAACACCGTCTTCCCCTTTCATTTCGAGATCATAAAATTTTTCAACTCCTTTCTTACCAATGAGATCACTATTCTGATATCCCTTATCCTTTAAATTTTCATATTCCTTCTCACTTATAGGCTTGACATTACCTATCACATGGGAGGCAAGAGTATCTTCCGGATAGTATCTCTTATTATATTCAACTATATCTATCCTTTCATTATCTATCTTTTCAATAGCTTTTAGAGCTATATTCTTATCTAGATCTTCTATTACAAGTATTTCTTTATTTGTACCTATACGAGGTTGTCTATGAAACCTTGTAATCACATAATCTGTAGTATACCCTGTAAGGCTACTTATCTTCTGAATATCAGTTATCGTTTCATATATTCTTTCACTGGTAGCCCTTTTTTCTTTCGATAGCCTTTCCCTTATTTGTACGTCATTCATCCCTTGTATTTCCTTTAAGAGATCTATATCATTATTGGATAGGTTTTTCGTATCAAAATGCACAAGCTTATATCCTGTTACATTTTTTGCCAATAGTTGTCCACCCCTTGCAAATATTTCACCCCTCGTCGCCTTTATGATGTTTGTCCTTACCCTGTTCTGAAGTGATTTTTCCTCATACTTTGAGGCATCTAATATTTGTATTGTAAACAAACGTACAGTAAACACCAAAAAAATTAATGCAACCAAAGAAATAAATGCCACATATCTCGAGCTTCTTCCCTCTTTGTCCAACTCTCTCATTATCCCACTACTCCTTACTTCTCATTCACACCTTCATAAAAAGCATCCAACTGATAGTATTCCCTGGAATCCTTACTAAATATACTTATTATTATATCCCCTGAATCAATAAGAACCCAGTTACATTCCCCAAGTCCCTCTATGCTCTTTGTATTTTCCAGTTCCTTTTTTACATCAATAGCAATAGCTTCTATATTCCTTGTGGAGCTACCTGTACACACCACTGAATAATCAAAAAATGGTGATTTACCTCTCATATCGTATACCTTAATGTCCTGTGCCTTTTTATCCTCCATAACAGAAATAACAGAGGACAGCTTTTTTTCCAACTTTTCTGTCTCTTTCATTTTTCACTTCCTTTTCTATTTTTTATTCTATAAATCCATGTTTAATTTTATTTTTTACTGCTATTTCCATCTACCTATACAGCAAGTCTTCCTTCAAGCAGTATACCGTCAAAACTTGTAATAACAACATTTGCTATTTGTCCCACATGCAAGTCTATCTTACCGACTTTTCCACCCTTTTCAAGAGGTATAAAAACTCTTATATAATTTTCCGTATATCCAAAGGCTCTATCTCCGTCTATTTCCTCTATATAAACCTTTTGGAGAGAGGATACCATCGTCTCCCTGAATTTTCTGTATTTTTCCTCATTAAGTTTTTCTAGTATTTTTATCCTCTTTTTTTTCACAACAGAATCTATCTTTCCCTGAAGTAATGTAGCCGATGTCTTTTCCCTGTCAGAATAGGGAAATACGTGTAAATCTGAAAATCCTATTTTTTTAAGGTTTTCAACAGTATTATTAAAGTTTTCCTCATCCTCTTGTGGAAAACCTACTATAATATCTGCCGTCAAAGAAACTTCAGGTACTGTTTCCTGTACTTTTTTCAGAATATCCACGACAAAATCCGCCTTATACTTTCTCTTCATCAGTTGTAAAACTTTATCATCCATTGCTTGGACCGAGACATGCAAATGGGGCATAAGTTTAGGATGATTCTTTAACATGTGAAGAAACTTCTCCGTTATTGTATCAGGATAAACTGAACTTACCCTCACTCTTTCTATACTTTTTATTTCAAGTATCCTTTCTAGAACTGAGTCAAAATCTGTCTTCGGATTCAAATCCAACCCATACTCACTTAAATTTATCCCAGTCAGTACAATCTCCCTGTACCCCTTCTCTCCAAGATATTTTACTTCCTCAAGAACATCTTCTACTTCCCTTGATCTACTAAGACCCCTTGCATAAGGAATCTTACAGTAGGAGCAAAATTTCGTACATCCATCCTGTATCTTTACAAAAGCCCTTGCCTTTTCTCTAAGCACAGTATATTTCTTTGAGCTATACTCCTTTTCATCAAATATGTTATCCACCTGATAGTGGGACATGTTTTTGTCCACTATGTTAAATATATTTTCCTTTTTGGAGTTTCCTATAATATAATCAATTTCCTTCATTTCCTTTAATTCATCAAGATTTGTCTGTGCATAACAACCTGTGGCAACCACAACGGAATCGGGATTTGTATTTTTGGCTCTCCTTAAAATTTTCCTATTTTTTCTATCTGCCACATTTGTAACCGTACACGTATTTACAACATATACGTCAGCCTTTTCATCAAAGTCCACTTCCCTATAATCATTATCCAGGAAGTCCTTCTTTATTATTTCTGTTTCATACTGGTTCACTTTACATCCTAATGTGTAAAATGCCACAGTTTTTCCTTTCTTTTCCTGCTTCTTTCCAATCGTTTCCATATTACTTATAGACATTTGCCAGTATCCCTCCTATGACAATTGCCGCTGTTTCTGCCCTCAGTATCCTGTTACCAAGACTAATCTCGATACCTCCAATTTCCTTTAAGAAGTCAACTTCCTCCTGTGTCAACCCCCCTTCAGGACCTACAATATAAAGTATGTTTGTATCCTTTTTATCTAGAAGTTCCAATATGGATTTTGAATTGTCGCTTTCCTCATAAGCATATATAATTTTATCATATAATTTATAGTTTATGCTTTGTATACAAGTAATAGGGGCTACCTCTGTAAACTTTACTCCTCTACATTGCTTTAAAGCCTCCCGTACAACAGTATCCCATTTTTCCTTCTTTTCATTTATCTTTACCACTACTCTTTCTGTCTTCAAGGGTATAATTCTGTTTACCCCTATTTCAGTCAGTTTTTGAATAGCCATATTCATCTTATCATTTTTCAGGATTCCCAATGCAGCATCTATATTAACATTCAGCGAATAATTATCTTTATTTTTTTCTATTATTTTTAATACTATTTCCTTTTTTTTCATATCTATGATTTCTGTCATGTATTCAAACTCACCATCAACTATCCTTAACCTGTCTCCCGCTTTCATACGGAACACATTCTGGATATGGTTACAGTCACCTCTATCCTCTATCAGAATTATGTCTTCATCTACATTCTTTTTTTCCACTATTATAGTCAGCAATATAACCACCTCGTCCAAACTTATGTTAAACATACGGGCTCTAACTAAAAACTCCTTAACTAAAATAGCCCTAAAATTATGTTCAGTCAATAAAATAATTATCTATAATAATTATTAAAAAAGTGTATTTTCAAAACCGCCATTTCCATCAGAACTATCAGATTTCATCAATTTCTCAAGTCCCAGATGTCTATATCCATGTTCCGTAACCACTCTACCCCTCTGAGTTCTTTTTATATATCCTATTTTTACAAGATAAGGCTCGTAGACCTCCTCTATGGTCCTCTTATCTTCCCCGAGCAGTAATGAAAGAGTCTCAATCCCCACAGGCCCTCCATTATAAACCGTTATAATAGATTTGAGTATATTTCTGTCCAACTCATCCAATCCATTTTTATCAATCCCCAGAAGTTTTAATATGCCGTCCACACTTACTTTATCAAGGATTCCGTCCCCTGTAACAAGTGCATAGGCCCTGGCTCTTTTTAAAAGCCTATTAGCTATTCTGGGGGTTCCTCTACTCCTTCTGGCTATTTCTTCGATTCCCTCTTCATCATATTTTACATTCAATATACCGGTTCCCCTTCGTATAATCTCCTTCAGTTCCTCCAAATTGTAGTATTCCATACGATGGGTAACTCCAAACCGATCCCTTAGGGGTGTGCTCAACTGTCCTGCCCTAGTAGTGGCACCTATAAGAGTAAACTGTGGAAGTTCTATCCTAATGCTCCTTGCAGCAGGACCCTTTCCTATGAGTATATCCAGTTCACCATCCTCCATTGCGGGATACAGAATTTCCTCCACTGATGTATTCAGTCTATGTATCTCATCAATAAACAGTATATCGTTTTCCTCAAGAGATGTCAAAATAGCCGCCAAATCACCAGCTTTTTCCAAAACAGGACCCGTTGTTATTTTGAGGTTTACCCCCATTTCATTGGCAATAACCCCTGCCAAAGTTGTCTTCCCAAGTCCAGGAGGCCCATATAACAGTATATGATCCATTGATTCATTTCGCATTTTAGCAGCCTTTATAAAAATATTCATCTTTTCCTTTAAATCTTCCTGTCCTATATACTCCCTAAAGGTTTTTGGACGTAAAGATGTTTGAATATTGTCTTCTACAATCTCTTCCGAGTCCAATACCCTCTCATTTCCTATCATATTTACCGCCATAATCTATATTTGTTTTAAAATAACCATAAGAAAAAACTGGAATACTGCAATAATCCCTCCTAGAACTCCACCTATTATCTCGATATGTTTTAACTCTTTCTTGGATATTCTAAGTATTATGTTTTCCACCTCCTGAAGAGAGAAGTTCAACATTTTTTCCAGCATTATTTCCTTGAAGTCTATCTTTTCCTTAACAGTTTCTACCATTCCCTCTATTATTTCCTCTTCATTTTCAAGTATAGTCTTCTTTAAGTGCTTTTTTATCTTTTCTATAACTGAATCATTTACAAACATTTTTAAAAGGGGATTTTTTTCAAGGATACTGTCCTGAAACTTTTTACCTATTACTTTATCAAGAAAGGTATCTATCATTTCATCACTAAATCCTCCATTTTGAAACTTCCCCACTATGTCATCTATTGATATAAGTTCCTTTTCTACTGTTTCTGATATATTTTCTGAAATCTCATCCCTTCTCTTAGGAATCAGACCCTGTATCTTAAAAAATAAAAAATTCATCTCTTTATAAGGTCTGAAAAGCAGTTTTATAGCCAAATAGTTCGTAAACCATCCTATCAAAGTTCCGACAGATACCATTATCACAAATTGTATTATCAGATTTTCCAATTTAATTTCCTCCATTTTTACCTAGTACATATATTATCTGCCTATCTATAATATCATATTTAATCATATTTTACAACTTTTACATTTTGGTATATTGTATAATGAAGTGCAACACTTGAAAAAA
>JBGXYD010000098.1:0-7987 GCA_041815005.1 Leptotrichia sp.
GATTTCAATTTTTTTGATAAGTCTGAAAGAGGCATATGCGGCAGGAACTTCGGAAAATATAGTGAATCCTGTGAATATAATTAAAAAGGAGCCTACTAGAATAAATATTGAAGACTTTTTAAAAAAAATAGATAGATTTAAAGGGGACAAGGAAATGATAGGAGACATGAGTAAGGATATAAAAGCTCAGGATGACTTCTACGAAGCTGTTAATGAGAAATGGAGGAGTAGGACAGAACTTCCACCTACAAAGCCTGCTTGGGGGGCATTTACTGAATTGAACGAAAAAAATCAGGACTTTACGAAGGGGCTTATAACGGAATTGAAAAAAAAGAAGGCTTCAGCTTTGAATGGTGATGAGAAAAAGATACTGATTTTATATAACTCATTTTATGATATGAAAAAAAGGGATAGCCAAGGGTACACTCCACTAAAGGGAGAATTTAGTAAGATTGACAGTATAAAGAATGTTAAGGATTTTCAAGCATATAATATAGAAATGACAAAGAAGGGAAAGAGAAATCTTTATGGATGGGCTGTAGGAAGGGATCTTAATAATTCAAGAAATAATGGTATATACCTGACTTCCGGAGGACTTGGACTTTCAAGGGAGTATTATCAGAAGGAAACTGAAGAAAATAGTGCTGTTTTATTAGAATATACTAAATATGTGGGGGATTTACTCACATATGCAGGGGAAAAGAATGTTGATGAAAGGGCAAAAAGGGTTGTAGAATTTGAAAAAAATATAGCGAAAACACTTCTGACAAACGAAGAAAGCCATGACGTAAAAAAGTATAATAACCCAAGAAAAGTATCAGAACTTTCGAATATTGTAAAAAATATAAATTTGGCAGACTATCTAAATAAAGTGGGAGTAAATACAGAAAATGTAATAATAGACGAGCTTAAATACTATGAAAATATGGATTCCCTGATTACAGATGAGAATATGGGGACAATAAGAGATTACTTAAAGGTTCATATGCTGATAAATTCTGCCTCTGTCTTGACAGATCAGCTAGGTAAAAGGACATTTGAATTTTATGGAAAATACTTAAATGGTCAGAAGGAGCGTGAGATACTTGAAAAAAGAGCTCTTTATTTTATAAATAATAATCTTGGGGAATTGATAGGAAAAGAGTATGTAAAAAGGAATTTCTCTGAGGAGGCAAAGAAGGACACCGAAGAAATGGTGGAGTATATAATAAAGGCATTTCGTATAAGAATTGAAAAGCTTTCGTGGATGGGTCCTGAGACAAAGCAGAAGGCTTTGGAAAAACTGGAAAAGTTTACAGTAAAAATAGGATATCCTGATAAATGGCATGATTACAGCACTTTAGTATTAAATGAAAAGGATTCCCTTTATGCCAATATGGATAAGATAATACAATGGTCTTACAATGAAGACATGAAAAAGGTTGGAAAGCCGGTAGATAAGAAAGAATGGTTTATGAATCCACATGAAATAAATGCCTATTATTCCCCTACAGGAAATGAAATAGTTTTTCCTGCCGGAATACTTCAATTTCCCTTTTATGACTTGAAATTGTCCAGTCCAGGAAGTAATTTTGGAGCTATCGGTGTTGTAATAGGACATGAAGTTACACATGGATTTGACATATCAGGGGCAAATTTTGACGGTGACGGAAATGTAAAAGACTGGTGGACTAAAGAGGACAGAAAAAACTTTGAGGCGATAACGAAAAAATTATCTGAGGAATACTCTAAATATTCTGTTGCACCAAATACTTTTATAAATGGAGAGTATACATTGACAGAAAATATAGCTGACCTGGGCGGAGTAAATATTGCCTATGATGCCTTACTGCTTTATTTAAAGGATCATCCTGAAAAAGCAGAAAGAATAAATGGCTATACCCAAAGCCAGTTATTTTTCATGAGTTTTGCAAGAGTATGGAGACAAAAGGCCACGGAAGAATATTTAAAAAATCTAGTTAAGTCAGATTCCCATTCGCCTGCATATTTTAGGGTAAATGGAACACTAATAAATGTGGATGGATTTCATCAGATTTTTAAGACACAGAAGGAGAATAAACTTTACAAGGCTCCTAAGGACAGGATAAAAATTTGGTAAAAAAAATTCTGAATGATAAAATATAGATTAAGATAGAAATAGAGAAAATAATAGAAAAAGGCAGTGTAAAAATAACTTTACTAACTGCCTTTTATCTTTAATATACTCAAATCTTCTTAAAATAAGACTATTAAAATAAAAACTGTTTGAGTTTGATAGTTATAACTTCGGGAGTTCGATTTTAAATGATATTACTATATTTTGAATGTTCCCTTTTCTTAATCTACACTTTCTGTCTTAAACTTAAAGGAAAAATGAAAGTCTTTACAATAAAGTCTGTATTTTTCAAGGGGTTCTTCACCACAGCTTGCACTTCCCAAACCATATTGTGCCATATCTATAGTCATTTGAATGAAGTTCTCCTTTTTCAGATCATATGTGTGTTTTGCCATTTGGAGGCTTTCTATACTATATTCACTTATTCCAAAGTCAAACTCTTTTTTAAGGCTTTCAAAGGAAAGGATAATATTCCTTTCATCCGTTAATGAAAATCTTTTTACCTTATGACGATTTCCATTTTCCTGTGGAAAAATATATGGAGTATACATTTCCTCTACAGTCTTGCCCCATAAGTCAAATTTTGCGGAGCTACATGAATCAATATAGGATTCATGGGGACCAAGGCCGTACCATTGGACACTTTTAAAGCATTTATCAAGATGGGAAAGAACGCCAATTCTAGGTAGAGTTTCCGGGAAATTTCCATAAGGAACCCCTTTTATATCTAGAAAAACAGTACCATCCCTATATATAGTGTATGTATACTTAATATCAAATCCCCAGTTTAAGACAGGAGGAGCTACAACAGAATTTACCTGTATCTTGACAAAGTCATCAGTTTTTTCAGAAAAAGTAATGTCAACTAGCCTGTGCTGGATTAAGTGGATATTTTTACTTTTCCAGTAATCCAACACTTTCTTGGCACCAAATTCTTCAAGCCCAAGTATATCATTGTCAATAGGTGCCCTCCAAAAATTTACAGAAATTCCCTTTTTAAATATATTTATTCCCTTAAAGGCGTAGTTTTTGATTTCTCCTGTATGTTTACTAAATATAATTTCAGAATCAGAAACTCTAATAGTAATTTCCCTTTGACTTTGTAAAACTTCAAAGAAATCAGGTGTGTTATCAGGAACCTTATATCCATCGGTTATGTATCTACTAGCAACATTTTCATCTGTTACACAGTTTTCCGTTATATGTTTTGTATTCTCTCTTGTCAGTTTTTCACTCAGTAAGATCTTATCTTTAAAATCTTCTAGATTATCTACTAAGATTTTTTCCTGATGAAATGCGACTTCATTTCCTACTTCAAGTAGCCCACAGACTTTCTTGACCCACCATGAAAAAGTCAAGTAATATTCCTTTTCTTTATCTAAAAGTGAATAATCAATATCTATGTGAATTTTACCCCTTTCAGATGGTTTTATATTTACGGGTTCAACGGTTCCGCTCATTATTGTCTTTCCTTCCCATTTTAATTGATAGGAACATACAAAGTCATTAAGGGTTATAAAATCATACCGGTTTTCTACTTCGTATTCAGTTTTATATCTGTTGAGGGGATACATTTTAATAGGTTCTATTGCCTTTTTGTATTCTAGAAGAGCGACAGAAGGTATACGTTCAGGATTTACAAGTCCATCTATTACAAAATTACTGTCATTTGGAGTATCCCCAAAATCTCCACCATAGGCAAAATAAGTTTTTCCTTCAGGAAGCTGCTGTAAAATACCATGATCGCACCATTCCCATACAAATCCTCCCTGTAGACGTTTTTTTTCATACATGACTTCCCATAGTTCCTTTATTCCACCAGGACCATTTCCCATAGCATGAAGATTTTCACACATAATATGGGGTTTTTTCAGAAAATTCATATCCCCTAATTTTTCCATTGTGGCTATGGAAGTGTACATTGTAGAGCAAACATCCGATGTAACGGGATCCCTGTCAGGAAGCCCTCCGTTTGCTTCAAATATTTCCTTTGCTTCTCCTTCATAATGTATTAGTCGGCTATCATCCCGTTCTTTTATATACTTTCCCATAGCTTCATGATTCTTTCCATAACCAGATTCATTTCCTAAAGACCACATAATGATAGAAGGATGGTTTTTATCTCTTTCCACCATTCTTTCAGCCCTATCTTCGTAGGCAGTTTTCCATTCATCTAGATTGTTAAGATAATTTCTTTGGTTTGTAAACTCAAATCCATGTGTTTCAAGATCAGCCTCATCAATAATATAAAATCCATATTCATCACAAAGATCATAAAATTTAGGGTCATTAGGATAATGGGCAGTCCTAATGGCGTTTATATTATGTTTTTTCATTATTTTCATATCTTCTATCATATGATGCAATTTAATATTTCTACCATATATTGGATGGGATTCATGCCTGTTTACCCCCTTTAGCATAATATATTTTCCATTAAAAAGCATGACCCCGTCTTTTATCTCTACTTTCTTAAATCCGATTTTTAAAGGAACCACCTCCAATATCGATTCAGAATTTTGAGATGAGTTCTTTAATATAATATAAAGTTCATAGAGATTTGGAGTTTCGGCATTCCACTTTAATATATCGCTAACTTCATAGGTGAACTTACATCTTTTTATATTCCCGTTAATATAATCTGAAGTTATTTCTTCAATATTTTCAATATCCTGTAGAAAATATTTCTCAGATAGTATCTTTTTTCTAGATTTTCTTTCTTTCAGTAAAATCTCTAAGGATAGTGTGTCTGCTATATTTTCTAGATTTTTTATAGATTCTAAATTACGGATATCCACTTCTAGAGAAAGTATTCCAGTTTTGCAGTCGTTTTTCAAAGAAGTTTTAGCAAAGATATCAAATATATTAATTTTATTTGATTTAGTAATATAAACATCTCTAAATATACCTGATAGCCACCACATGTCCTGATCTTCCAGGTAGGAAAATACATTCCATTTATGGACAAGGACACATATGTTGTTTTCTCCTGTTACAATATGTGGAGTAATATCAAATTCAGAAGGAATCCTACTTCCTTGACTATATCCTGCATATACTCCGTTAATCCATACATGGAAACAGCTATCCACCCCTTCAAATTTAAGGTTGTAAAAAGATTCTTTATTATCCTTATTAATAAAGAATTTTTTTCTGTAAACCATTGAAGGATTTACAGAGGGAATTAGCGGAGGATTTACAGGGAAGGGATACTGAACATTTGTATACCATGGTTTGTCATATCCCTCCATTTGCCAGTTTGAAGGGACTGTTATATAATCCCATTGGGAATCATCAAATTCCGGAAGATAAAATCCTTCAGGAAAATCTTTTGGGTGTTCACTGTAAAGACATTTCCAAGGTCCATTCAAGAGGATAAAGCCTAAGGACTTTTTCCTTTCAAAAAGCTCTGCATTCTCCATGTTTTTATAGGAAAAAAAAGTAGACCTAGGTTTTAGCCTGTTTTTTCCTGCTAGATTTAAATCGTATATAGCATCAGTAAAATGTTTGTTCATATTCCATCCTTTCAAAATAATTTTGCCTGACTAATTTTATAGTTTTTAAAAATCATTAAATAGACAAATTTTATATAAAGTTAAAATACACTGAAAATACATAATAATATTAACAGTGTATTTTAGTAATTTTAAAAATATGATTGTATTATTTACTTTATTTTCATCAATTAGTTAAAAATATTATTTTTCCTGTTCCCTTTTGGCAGCTTCAATTATTTTTTGAGAAAGTTCATGAGGAACTTCTTCATATCTTACCAAATTCATAATAAAGTATCCCCTTCCCTGTGTCATAGCCTTTAAATCATTGGCATATTTGAAGGTTTCAGCCATAGGAGCTTCAGCCATTATCTTTTGTTTAGTACCCTTGTGGGCATCCATACCGATAACTCTTCCACGTTTTTTATTAATATCCCCCATAATATCCCCTATATATTCTTCAGGAACTATTATTGTAAGTTCCATGATAGGTTCAAGAAGGACAGGTTTTGCCTCTAGCATCCCTTTTTTAAATGCAAGGTTTGCGGCTATCTTAAAGGACATCTCTGACGAATCTACATCATGATATGAACCGTCATAGAGGACAGCTTCAATGTTTGTAACAGGATACCCTGCAAGGACCCCTTGTGCAAGAGATTCACGAAGTCCCTTTTCAACAGCAGGGATATAGGATTTAGGTACACTACCCCCTACAACTGTTTCCTTAAAGACAAAGTGCTCCTCTGAAGGGGAAAACCTTATTTTAACATCTCCATACTGCCCATGTCCTCCAGACTGCTTCTTGTATTTTCCTTGGACATCAGACTTCCCTTTGACAGTTTCTCTGTATGGAACCTTCAGTTCATTTATTTTTACTTCTATTCCAAATTTATTTTTAAGTTTGTCAATGAGGGTTGTGGCATGAAGATCTCCTTGTACTCCTAGAACAGTTTGTCCTGTTTCCATATCCCTGTGCCATGAAAAAGAAGGATCTTCCTCTACAAGTTTCTGTAGACCTGTAGACATTTTTTCCTCATCATTTTTGTTTAACGGCTCAACTGCTATAAGCATCTGTGCCTTAGGGAAGGTAATGTTAGGAACAGTAGCTTCCTTTTCACTGCTTGAAAGGGTATCGGAAGTTTGTGTATTACCAAATTTAGTAAAAATTACAATATCTCCATATACAGCTTTAGGAACTTCTTCCATCTTATTTACTACAATAGTAGAAAGTTTTCCAACTCTCTCCTTCGTTCTTTTGTTTATATTGTATATTTCACTCTCAGGTTTCAGCTCTCCTGAAAGAACTCTAGCATAGGATACCCTTCCTAGAAAGGAATCGATAACAGTTTTAAAAACCTGACAGACGAATTCTTTTTTTTCAGGATTAATTTTTTTGTTATCCTTAGGTGCAGGCAAATAATCTCTTACCATATCAAAAGTAGTATGAAGTCCAATATTCTTGAATGTAGAACCACATATGACAGGAATAACATCACACTTCAGTACACCTTCCCTCAGCCCCTTGTGTATTTCAGCAGTTGTAAATTCTTCTCCATTAAAGAATTTATCCATAAGTTCCTCATCTGTTTCAGCAACAGCCTCCAAAAGCATGTCCCTTATGGGATTTATTTTATCATCCATATCTGTAGGCATAGGTGCGTCTTGACATTCCTTACCGTTGTACTCCCTCGCATACATATCCACAACATTTATATGACCTTTGAAATCTGCCCCTTTCCCCCAAGGAACATGAAAGGGTGCAATTCTTTTTCCATATTTTTCTCTCAACTGGGAAAGAATTTTTTCGTAGTCTGCCTTATCACTATCAATTTTATTTACAAAGATAAATCTTGGTATTGAACGGCTATCAGACAATTCAAGAGAAGTTTCAGTCCCCACAGATAAATCTGTAGTTCCATCTACTATTATGATGGCTCCATCTGATGCCGCCAGACCAGACTCGAGCTCCCCAAAGAAATCAGTGTAACCTGGAATATCCAGAAAATTAAATTTCATTGATTGGTATTCGATAGAATGTAATGTCGTGTCACTACTTATTTTTACATCGTCGGCAGGATTTGAAATCCTGTTTGTGAGTCCGGCAGTAAATTCTAATGACTCAGCCATATTACTTTTTCCAGCCCCGCTATGTCCCAAAATAGCTACATTTCTGATACTGTCACTTTCATATACTCTCATAATTTCTCCTCTCAAATCGGCTATAGAAGTCGATTATTCATTATAATATGTAATAGATTAAAAAAACCACTACTATATTATAACTCGATTTTTCATAAAGAAAAGAGTTTTTTGAAAATATTATTTAAAAAATGTAAAAAGGCAAAAAGGAAAAATACAGTTTAAAGTTAGAAAATTTTAGAAAAAATATCTTTTTTTA
>JBGXYD010000099.1:0-29098 GCA_041815005.1 Leptotrichia sp.
AATCTATTAATATATTTTAGTAAGGAACTAAAAGATTTGTCAGAGCTATTTTGAATATTAATTGAATTAGAAAATAAAAAAGACTGCCTCAAAAAGAACATGTACCAAAAAGCTGGACAATGAGAATTGAAAAGTTTGGAGGTACATGTTCTAGACAATTAAAATTTGAAACAAATCCTTTTAAAATTTTAAAAATTATTCATATTCCTCTGATATATGAATTTTTTAAATTACTTTTTTGAAATTATAACCTTTTTATCTGGAATCTTTGTAATATTAGGAATTTTTATAGTATCCTTACACTGAAATACTGTAGTGAAGTTTTCCTTAAAATACCCCCATCGTTTTTCCTTTGAACTACTGTGTTTATTGACCTTATCCATTATCAGATTAAATGCCTTCCTGTATCTTTCTATCCCCAACTTGCTATTATCCACCTGATTTACATAAAGTTGACACTGTTTGTTTATAAGGTCGGCAAAGGAGGCCCTTACAGCATACTTAGGCTGAAGTATCAGATCAGGATTTTTTACAAAATCTACATTTTCTTTAAACACTCTTTTATAAATGGCAGTAGCCTGAGTGTAATTATACCTTCCTGTAACCTGTATAAGACCTCTTCCCCTAAATCTATATCCATCTCCGCTTTCAATACTGCCATTTCCAAGATCTTTTCTTCCGCCATAGGCAAGATTTGCTATCATAATTTTATTTGCAGGATGTGATGTGTTTCTTCCATATTTATTTGATAGCTCCCTGTTTCTCTTAAACTTTAAAAAATCACTTTTAAATAATCCTTCTTCCGAATAATTAAAACTTTCCTCGAAACTTGTATAATCTGTTTCTGCCCTAAAATGAGCAAAAAAATGAGCATATGCCAGACAGTTGTTTATTTTAAATTTTTTAAAGCAGCTGTTTAGCTCCTTAAGAGTTGCTTCCATAAGCCTGACATTTCCACTGGGAAACATCTTTTTCATATGATTAATCATAATTTCCATATTTACACCTCTTTCATACATAAAATATATTATTATTCTTTTGTCTATATTATATCATTATAAACATTTATTTCAAAATTTTTATAACAATAATTTCATTTTAATAATAAACATAGTTTTTTCTATAAAATTTATGCTAAAATAAAATAAAGATTTTTATTAAGGGAGGAACTGAAAAATGTCAAAAAACAAGAGATTTATTATATTTTCGTCTCTATTAATGATGGCTATAAGCTATTTTTCCGTAGCTGATTCCATTAAAAAAACTGAAACAGAGGCAAACTTGAAAAAAGACTTCATCTGCGATAAGGAAACAATAACTATAGAACATATTCCCAATATAGATGAAATAATCCTGACTGACAAATCGGGAAAAAGTCACAAACTAAAATCTGCTATATCCGGAAGTGGAGAATTATACACTGATACCAACGGAATGACTATTCATATGAAGGGAAACGAAGGAGTCTACAAAGCTTCTCAAAATTCAAGAGAAATTAACTGTACAGCTAGAGATTAGTTTATATTAAATATGAAGAATATAAAGGACTGACTAAAATCTTTATGATTTTTTCTAAAAAATCATAATCCTTAAAGACAGTCCTTTTTTATTTTCTACCTCACTTAATAATAATGTTTTGCATTAAGTAACTTTTCTGCAGTTCTATAATTTGGCATATAATTCTCCATATACCTGTAAAACCCTTTTCCATGATTGGGATATTTTAAATGGGTCAGTTCATGCAAGACAACATATTCTATTTCAAACATACTCCTTTTTATAAGCTCGGTATTTAAGTTTATATATCTTTTCACATAATTACACGAACCCCACCTTGTCTTCATGGGTTTTATTGAAAGATGCTCAATTTTCTCATCTAATATATCCAGCCATTTATCCACAGCTTTAGAAAAAACTTTTTTTGCATTTTCGAAGTACCATTTATCCAATGTTTTTTTTCTGTCTTCTGGATTATCACTGTAAGTTGTCAGTATAATTTCATCTCCCTTTATTGAAACTCTGTTGTTCCCCTTAAGTATTTTTAGCCTGTATTCCTTCCCAAGCAGTTTATGAATCTCCCCTGTTTCATATTTATATAATACCCTTTTCAGCTTAGCTTCTTCCACTTTTTCGAGTACCTTCTTTATCCAGCCCTCCTTGGAACGGATAAAATTTTCTATATATCCGGCATGAAGATTTACTGGAGCTGAAATATAGATTTCCATATCCTGATTTATTCGTAAATTTATATTTTTCACCTTTTTTCTATGAACATTATACCCTAATATTTTTTCCGTCTTCATTGTTATTTTAAATTCTCTCCCTGTACTTACTTAGTTATATATCTATTTGTAAAAGTCCATAATTCTAATAAATAAAGTCTTTTTTCAATAATTTTTTTGACTTTACTTATAACTTTATTTTTTAGTATTTTTTGATGTTATTTTCCACTGTCCTCATTTTTTCCCCCTTCTGATGGATTACCTCTGTTGTCATCTTCATTGTCTTCCTTATACTTTTCTATCTCCCTTTCTATTATCTGGGAAATATCCAGTCCCATGGGGAATTTTTGTAAAATTTTCATATACAGCTCCTCATTATTTTCTTTACAGCTTTTCAGAAAAAGTATACAGTTCTTTCTTTTTCTTAATATTATAGTATATCCATCCTTTAATATTATCTTTAGGACTATGTCATTTTTAATTAGAAGTACTGAAAAAAATACATATTTTACTTCCTTCAGATTAAAATATGCTTCCTTTTTCAATAATCCCTTTAAATATGTATATATGAATTCTCCCTCAAATTCCTCCAATTTTTCAAAATTCAGCTCTAATATTTTCCATAACCGTTTCAATAGAAAATACATCACTATTATTAATATCCAATACATAGGTAACCTTCCTCGTCCAGCTAGACAAGCTTATCCAAAAATATTGTAGCCAATCCTAAAAATAGAAAAAATCCACACACGTCAGTTACTGTTGTCAGCAATACTGCTGATGCCATTGCAGGATCTATTTTTAAAGTTTTCAGTGTAATAGGAACTAAAAAGCCTATCATGCAGGCTAATACAAGATTTCCAACCATCGCAAGGAATATAATCAGTCCAAGATAAATATTCCTGTAAAGAATGTACATAACAATTCCACAAAGTATTCCTAGAACTCCTCCATTTATCATTCCCACAAGGAAATTTTTAGACACTATTTTTAAAGTATCCTTTAAGTCAATCTCCCCAAGGGCAAGTGCCCTTATTGTTATGGTAAGGGACTGTGTTCCTGCATTTCCTCCCATTCCACTGACAACGGGCATTGTAGCGGCAAGTGCCACAACCTTGTCAATAGTATCTGAAAATATCCCTACAGTAAAGGCAGCTAAAAAGGCTGTTCCAAGATTTATAGTAAGCCATGGAAGCCTTTTCTTTACAGAAACCATAAATTCCGAATATATATCCTCTTCGTCCGAAGCTCCTCCCAGTTTCAGTATATCCTCCGTATTTTCTTCCTGAATTACATCTATAATATCATCTATTGTTATAATTCCAAGTAAATTTTTTCTTTTATTTATAACAGGTACCACCTTCAAATCATATTTTGAAACAAGTCTGGCAACATCCTCCTGATCCTCTTCAGGATATACTGAAATTACATTTTCATTCATTATTTCGCTTAGGTAGGTTGTATCAGAAGCTATTAATATGTCCCTAAGATCCGCTTCTCCTACAAGTTCCTTCTTAGCATTTACAACAAAGATTGTTTCTATTACTTCTGTCTTGGGAGCTATAATCTTTATTTTTGAAATAACATCCTTTATTTCAAGATTCTCCTTAAAAGCTATGTACTGAGTTGTCATAATCCCACCAGCAGAGTCTTCTTCATATCCTAGAAGCTCCCTTATCTTATTCGCCTGGGATCTTTTCATTTTTGTCAGGATTGACTTACTTTTCTGAATATCTATATATCCAAGTATATCTGCAATATCATCTGGAGACATATGACTTAGAATATCTATCGCTTCTTCATCATCTATAAGCTCAAATATCCTTTTCTGGAGGTCTTCATCAGCCTGTTCCATTATGCTCGCCTTCTGTTCATCACTCATCAGTTCAAATACTCTTAGAAGTTCTTCATTTTCAAGTTCTTCAAAGCTTTCTGCAATGTCCACCGAATGATTTTCTTCAAGATATTCTTCCAGTTCTTCCTCTGATTCTATCTTTTGAATTTCCTCCGCCATCTCTTCGGGGGTTATTTCCTCCTCCTCCGGTTCTTCATTATCTTCGGACATCCTGTATTTTATTTCATTTTTCAGCTCTTCAATTTCTTCCTTCGTTATCTCTTCCTTAACCTGACCTTCTTTTTCCCTTACATTCTCATTTTCAGTTCCCCTCCCTATTTCAGCTACTTTTTCCGACATACTAATACCTCCCTTCTTTGCCTATATTTCCCTAACTGTATAATTAAAAATGCATTTTCATTATTTACAGTACTAAAATATTATTTATTGGGTAAATTTATTTTTCGGAAAAATAAGTTACACCAAATACCGTTTTCATATCATTCGATTTTTTGACTATATCCTTTACAGCTACCCATTCGACTTCTAGATCCTCTCCATGATCTAAGGAAAGGGCTACAGGCTCTATATCATCTGATTTTAATCTTCCACTAAAAAAATACAGTCTTTCTGTCGTATATCCTGGGGAAACAAATAGACCTTGTGGAAGCTCTTCCATATCTGTAACATCCTCCTGTTTATAGCCTGTTTCCTCCAGAAGCTCCCTGAAAGCAGCCTCTCTAGGGTTTTCTCCCTTATCTATAAGTCCTGCCACTATTTCAAATGTGTCATCCTTAAATCCCGGTCGAAACTGCTTTACAAGCACCACCTTTTCCTTTGTCCGGTTAAACAGTACAAAACATACCGCATCTGATTTATCCAAGTATTCAAGGGTAATTCCCGTTGTAGGGTGTATCATTTTAGCCCCCTTTAAAAATCTGAAGCTTTCCACTGTAAATCACACCTTTCCTTAAAATATGGTATCAATTATATTTAAACCCCTATCTTTTGCGAAATCTCTAGCTAGATTCATTGCATCATCTTCCATTTCATTGTAATCATGAGCATCCGATCCTATTATGGAACGAATTTTATATAGGGAAACAATATCCCAAAATTCCTTATAAGGATATCCGTACCTTTCCCTTTCAGGATACCTTGAAAGGAACTTCCTTATACCGTTGGCGTTCACTTCAAGAGGTATATCAAGTATTTCAGCTGCATTACATATTTTATGGGCTGCATTTTCAGATGCCTTCGTCCATTCAGGGTACTTTGCCATATAAAGATCAGGATGTGCCACATAGTCAAAATATCCTGATTTTAAAGCTTCCACCATATAATCAGCATAGGCTTCCATGTGAACTTCACTTTTCACTTTCCAGCTACTATACACCCTGTCCTCTCCCATTATCTTAAAACCGTGAAGCCCTAAAACCATATAATCCAATTTTTCCCTTAACTCCTTATAATAGCCCACAAACTCCGGAAAATACTCTATTTCTAAAGATTTGTATATTTTTATTTTTCCTTCATACTTTTTCTGGGCTTCCTCTATCTCCTTCAAGTATCCCTCAAGTTGTTCCATTCCCATCCTGTCAGAATAATAGAGAGGCAAAGGGGCATGATCCGATATCCCCAATTCAGTGTACCCTTCCCGTATTGCCACTTTCACATAATCCTCCACATTCCCTACGGCATGTCCGCATCTGTAATTATGTGTATGGAAATTTGTTTTCATTTTTATCACCTCATTATATATTTTACCAGTTATTTTGAAAAAAATAAAGCTATTAGGCAAATTTTCTTAAATTGTTTTTCTATATTTTTTTTGATATAATATATAAAGAGTTGTAAAAAGATACACTTTTTGAAAAATCAAAAATTACCAAAAATCTTATTACAGCTAAAACTTCACTTAACAAAGAAAAACTTTATTTATTGGGGTTAAAAACTTTTACAAACGACAAAATTATATAATATATTTAAAGGAGGAATTTTTTTGATTTCAACAAGTAATTTATCCGTTCAGTTTGGAGGAAAAAAACTTTTTGATGAAGTTGACATCAAATTTACACCAGGTAACTGTTACGGTATAATCGGTCCTAATGGAGCCGGAAAATCAACATTTTTAAAAATTTTAACAGGTGAGATGGACTCAACGTCAGGAAGTGTCATTATTGATAAAAACAAAAGGCTTTCATTTCTAAAACAGGATCACTTTGCCCACGAAGATGAAGAAGTATTAAAAGTGGTCATGATGGGACACCCAAAGCTATATGATATTATGTTACAAAAGGATGCCCTTTATTCAAAGACTGAATTTACTGAAGAGGATGGAATCCTTGCCTCTGAACTGGAGGGAGAATTTGCAGAGCTTGACGGTTGGGAAGCTGAAACAAATGCTGAAAAGTTTCTAATAGGTCTAGGAATTCCTTCTGAAATGCACCACAAGCTAATGAAGGAACTGACGGAACCTGAAAAAGTAAAGGTTCTTCTGGCTCAAGCTATTTTTGGAAAACCGGACATATTGCTTTTGGATGAGCCTACTAACGGACTTGATTTAAAGGCTGTGAAATGGCTGGAAGAATTTCTTATGGAACTTGATGATACCACTGTTCTTGTAGTTTCCCATGACAGACATTTTCTAAATAAAGTATGTACCCATATTGCCGACATTGACTATGGTAAGATTAAGATGTTTGTAGGAAACTATGACTTCTGGTATGAGTCAAACCAACTTATGCAGGAGCTTACACGTAACCAGAACAAAAAAATGGAGCAGAAAAAAAAGGAACTTCAGGAATTTATAGCCCGTTTCTCTGCCAATGCCTCTAAATCAAAGCAAGCCACAAGCAGGAAAAAACAGCTGGAGAAACTACAATTTGAGGATATGCAGATTTCCAACAGGAAATATCCATATATTGAATTTAAACCTGAAAGAGATGCAGGAAACAATCTTCTCAGAGTTGAAAAACTTTCAAAATCTATTGGCGGTGAAAAAATACTTGATAATATTTCCTTCAATGTAAATACAGGGGATAAGGTAGTCATCCTTTCAAATAATGATATAGCAAAAACTACCCTCTTCCAAATACTTGCAGGAGAAATTGAGGCGGATTCTGGAACTTTTGAATGGGGAGTTACCACATCCCAGAGCTATTTTCCAAAGGATAATTCGGAATTTTTTGAAAATGTAGACCTATCACTTATAGACTGGATGAGACAGTTTTCCACTGACCAGCACGAAGAATATGTAAGGGGCTTTCTTGGAAGAATGCTATTTTCAGGAGAAGAAGCTAGAAAAAAGGCAAAAGTGCTTTCAGGAGGGGAAAAGGTACGATGTATGCTTTCAAAAATGATGCTTTCGGGGGCAAATGTCCTGCTCCTTGATAATCCTACAGACCATCTTGATCTTGAAGCGATAACTTCCCTAAATAAGTCTCTTATAAGATTTCCCGGTACTGTAATGTTTACTACTCATGATCATGAGTTTATTCAAACAGTCGCAAATAAAATTATTGAAATTACCCCTAAGGGTGTTTTAGAAAGGGAAATGGAATATGATGAATATATAAATGACGATGCTGTTAGTGAAAAGCTGGCACAGCTATATGAAGCATAGATATAAATATTTTTTTGTTTAACTATGTAAAAAAATTAAAAGGAGGTAAAAACATTGAATAAGACACCCACTTCAGAAAGGCTACACATAGCTATTTTTGGAAAACGGAATATGGGAAAATCTTCGCTTATAAACGCTATTGCAAACCAAGATCTTTCTATTGTTTCTGAACATGCAGGAACTACTACCGATCCTGTATACAAATCTATGGAAATTTTTCCAATAGGACCTGTGACCCTTATAGATACAGCCGGAATTGATGATATGGGAGATTTGGGAAAACTAAGGGTACATAAGACAGAAGAAGTTCTTGAAAAAACTGATATTGCTCTTTTAGTCATAGACACAGAAGGGCTGAATGAATTTGATGAAAATATTATTCAAAAGTTCAGGGACAGAAGGATTCCCTTCATAATAGTCATAAACAAAATAGATCTTGACCCTGAATACCTCCTTTTTTCAGGAAATGAAACAAAAAACCTCGCCCTCCTCGAATACAAGTTAAATGAAGATGGCTATAAATTTATAAAGGTTTCTGTAATGACAAAGGAAAATATCGGTCAGCTGAAACAAATGATTATCAATAATGCTCCAAAGGAATTTGAACAGTTAAGCATACTTGGAGACCTTATTAATCAAGGAGAACACGTTGTCCTTGTAGTTCCCATTGATGATGGAACTCCAAAGGGAAGGCTCATTCTTCCTCAAGTTCAGACAATAAGAGACATTCTTAATAATAAAGGGATAGTTCATGTGTGTAGAGACACAGAGCTTACTCAGACTCTGGAAAATTTTAAGGAAAAACCTAAACTTGTAATAACTGATTCTCAAATTTTTAAGGAAGTTTCCGAAAAGTTACCAGAAGATATTTTTCTAACTTCCTTTTCGATTTTATTTGCAAGATATAAAGGAAACCTTGAAAAACTTGTAGAAGGAGCTAAGGTATTAAAAAAACTAAAGGCAGGAGATAAGATCCTTATTGCAGAGGCTTGCACACATCATCAGCAATGTAACGACATAGGACGGATTAAGCTGCCTGCATGGCTTGGAAAATATGTATCCGAAGGGCTTGATTTTCACTTTACAAATGGAAGGGAATACCCTTCCAACCTAAAAGACTTTAAACTTATTCTCCATTGTGGAGGATGTATGATAAACAGGAAGGAAATGCTAAATCGGATAAAAAGCAGTGAAGAACAAAATATTCCCATAGTAAACTACGGCATAACCATCGCCTATTTACATGGAGTATTGGACAGGGCATTGGAAATATTTCCTGAAGCTAATTCCCTATGGAAGACAGGAAATTAAACAGGGTATCTACTTAAAAATTATTAAAAGATAATATTAAAGCTAACGACTCTTTTAAAATTTACTTAATATATGACATCTAAATACTTTTTTAAATTCTTGAAAACAGATTTTCTTTATATATTTATAGTAAAACCTATTTAAAATAAAACTATAAATTTATTTTATAATTAAAAACATAAACTTTTGATCTAAGTTTTTCATAAAAAATATTATATTTTTGAGTTCTATTTATATAGGTTTCACTATATTTTTATTACGGATTTAAAAAAACCAGGACTAAAAATCCCGGTTTTTTAATTCAGGTTAACTTTTAATAATACTACTGAGAAACTACGTTTGTTGCTTGAGGTCCTTTTGGTCCTTCTTCTACATCAAAACTTACTTCTTCCCCTTCGTTAACTGATTTGAATCCGTCTTTATTTATTTTTGAAAAATGAAGAAAATAATCATTTCCATCTTCTCCAGAAATAAATCCGAATCCTTTTTTGTCGTTAAACCATTTTACTTTACCTAACAAAGTGCTACCTCCTAAAATTTTACACCTCAAACAACCTGCTACAAATACATTTTAATACTTTGCTACATTAACTTGCTCTTGGTTTTCTCATATATTATACCACATTTTTTGTAATTTCAAAGTATTTTTTTTATTTATTTACTCCAAAATATTCTTTTACTGTTTTATTACATCAATTTTTTCAAGTAAAATAAAGTATTCCAACATATTATCGCTTTATCTTTAAAATAAAAAAAATTTTATAAAAATAGAATTTTCCTAACTTTTTTGTTAAAAATTTTTTCAAAAATTTTTCTGCTTTATTATAGTATTAATTGTATATATAATATCTCTAAGAAAAATATATGATTGTATTTAAATAATTTTATTGTATATATTGAATTTATTAGCAAAATAGTATATTATATTATAAGATATTTAAATATAGTATATTTATGGGTATAGGTTCCCTTCATCAACCTAAATTTACGAGTAAGGAGATAGAATACCAAATTTATAGGATAAATTTAAAATCTGTATTCAGATTTTAGTATTTGTTCTTTTTAGAGGTTTTCTTAAAAGGTAAGTTATGGCACTAATTGTTCAAAAATACGGTGGAACTTCTGTTGCTGATGCTGAAAGGGTAAAGGAAGTTGCCAAAAGAGTAGTAAAATATAGAAAAGAAGGACATGATATCATTGTTGTAGTATCCGCTCCGGCAGGTACAACTGACTTCCTTATTAAAAGGGCTTTGGAAATTTCTGATAGGCCTAGCAAGAGAGAGCTTGATATGCTTCTCACATCTGGGGAACAAATATCCATCGCATCATTGGCAATGGCGGTGGAAGCTTTGGGGGAAAAGGCTGTTTCCTTAAATGCCTTTCAAGTTAAATTTAAGACTACTGACGATCATACAAAGGCGGAAATTCTTGATATTGATACGGAAGTTATAAGGACTAAAATTTCTGAAGGAAATGTAGTTGTTTTTGCCGGCTTTCAGGGGATTACTGAAAATAATGAGATAACTACACTTGGACGTGGAGGTTCTGATACTACTGCGGTGGCTCTAGGGGCAGCCCTCAATGCTGACGGAGTGGAAATTTATACTGATGTGGACGGTATATATACTGCAGATCCTCGTGTTGTTGCACGCCCTAGAAAGCTAAAATCCATATCTTATCAAGAAATGCTCGAGTTAGCAGCTTCAGGGGCTAAAGTGCTTCATCCGAGGTCAGTGGAAATTGCAGCTAAATATGGTATAAGAATTCATCTAAGGTCTTCCTTTGATGATTCAATAGGAACAATAGTAAAAGAAGAAGGAGAAGAATTAATGGAAAAAGTTAAAATCGTAGGAATTACATCATCTAAAAATGAAGGAAAAATTACCCTTTCAGGTGTCCCTGATAAGCCTGGAATTGCGGCAAAGGTCTTTTCTGATCTTTCAAAGGCAAAAATAAATACAGATATTATACTTCAAAGTTCAAGTGTTACAAAGGAGCTTAATAATATTTCCTTTACATTAAAAGCTGAAGACTTGAGGGATGCTGTAGAAGTTTCAGAAAGATTAGTTAAGGAACTTGGTGCAGAAGGAGTATCCTTTGATGACAATGTTGCTAAAATTTCTGTTATTGGTATCGGACTTAAAACACATTATGAAACTACAGCTGAAATTTTTAACACTCTTGCTGAAAATAATATAAATATAGATATGATTTCCTGCTCTGAAATAAATGTTTCCTGCATTATAAGGGAAGAAGACGTGGATAAGGCTGTCAAGGCTCTCCACAAGAAATTTATTGAAGCATAGGAAAAACAATCATAAAAAATAAAATTTAGGAGATTATAATGAAAATAGGAATTATCGGTTTAGGTACTGTGGGTGAAGGAGTACTAAAAGTATTGACACAGGAAAAGGAAAATATATTTGAAAAATCTCAGGCTAATATAGAAGTAAAATATGCCTGTGACCTGAATATTAACAGAGACTTTACATTTGAATTTGATAAATCTATACTTATTAACGATTACAAAAAAATAATCAATGATTCTGAAATAACATTAGTGGTGGAGCTTATTGGAGGAGAAAATATTGCAAAGGACATTATAATTGAAGCCTTTGAAGCTAAAAAAAGTGTGGTAACTGCAAACAAAGCTTTAATCGCAAAGCATGGGGTTGAATTATTTCAAAAGTCTAAAGAAAATGGCGTATCTCTACTATTTGAAGCAGCAGTCGGAGGGGGAATCCCTATAATTACCCCTCTCATGGAAAGTCTTGTAGCAAACACTGTTACAGACATAAAGGGAATCATGAATGGAACTTCAAACTACATTCTTACAAAGATGAAGGAGGAAAGTATCTCCTTTGATGAAGCCCTTTCTCTGGCAACTTCTAAAGGATATGCCGAAGCAGACCCGTCGTACGATGTAGATGGAATTGATGCAGGACATAAAATAAATATATTAGCTTCCCTAGCTTATGGCGGTTCAATAAAGTTTAAGGATATGCAGCTTTCGGGAATAAGAGATATTAATACTATTGATATTTTTTCGGCGAATCAACTTGATTCCACTATAAAATTAATAGCCAGCTCAAAGCTACTTACCCCAGATACAGCACAAATTACTGTTGAGCCTACGCTGGTTCCAAATGATAATATTCTTGCGAAAGTAGACTATGTTTACAATGCCATCGAAACTACAGGCTCCTATACGGGAAGGACTTTATTTTATGGTAAGGGGGCTGGTATGAGTCCTACTGCTTCAGCTGTAGTTGCTGATATTGTAAAAATTGCCACAAGAAGCCATATAGAATCAGATTACTTCTTTAATTCCACAAAAATTATAAAGACAGTGGATTCCAATATTGTCAAAGATTCCTACTATATCCGTGTATCAGATGACTTTAAGGTGGAAAACTCACCTTTTGATGTATATAATAAAATAGATAACTTCTATATAATTCTTGTGGAGGATATGTCAAGAAATGAAATAAACGAATATCTAAATGAAGCTCAGGAAAAAATTGTGCTGAAGATAATACAATAACATCAAATTTAAATTGGTTTAATAATAAAGCATAGCAAAAACAATAATTTAAACTTAAGCAAAAAACGTGTTGGCTAATAGCTGGTTTACAACTAAAAGCAACACGTTTTTTATTTACATTAAACCCATTGATTTTCTCTCCAAAAACAACAGAATATATTCATATATTAGCTTGCTGATGAAATAGCTTCTACTGGGCATACACCTTCACATGCTCCACAATCTATACAAGTTGCAGCATCAATTTCATATTTTCCTTCAGCTTCTGATATTGCCTCCACTGGGCATACACCTTCACATGCTCCACATGCTATACAAGTTTCTTTTTCTATTACAAATGCCATAATATATTCCTCCTTAAAATTAATCTTTTTAAAATTATTTATCATCATTTTTTCTAATAATAAAATACCACTTTTTTTGTAATAAGTCAAGGAGAAATATTCATTTGAAAGGCATAATTCATATAGGTTTGAAGCGTTTTTTATTTGATTTATAAACTGTTTTTTTATTTAGAAGTTCATACTTAATTTAAAGTTTGTTCTTCAAATATTTAGTCAAATATTTTTATTTTAAAGTTAGATCAAAGCTACTTTATGAATAATAATTTCAAGTTTTTTATTTGATTTATTAAAATAGGACTGCTCAAATTTCGAGTCAGCCCATATTTAATATTATATTTACTTAAAGTCAGTGTTTATATTTATTTAGCCTTTTCAACTAATTTTGCAAATTCTGATGGATTGTTTAAAGCAAGATCAGCTAGCACTTTTCTATCAAGCTCTATTCCTGCCTTTTTTAACCCATTCATAAATTTAGAATACGAAAGACCGTTTAATCTAGCTGCAGCATTTATCCTTATTATCCACAGCTCTCTCATTTTTCTTTTCTTTAACTTTCTATGTTCTGTAGCATAAGACATTGCCTTTTTTACAGCTTCATTTGCCTTCTTATAATTTGTGCTTATGGATCCCCTATATCCCTTTGCTTCCTTTAATACTTTTTTATGTCTTTTTCTTCTAACTATTCCTGTTTTTACTCTTGGCATTTTCTTTCCTCCTTAATCTTTATACCTTTTAGACTGCTAAAATTATCTTCCGTCCTGTCCGGCCAACGCTCTTTTAATCCTTTTTTCTGCTCCTTTAGGAACTATTGCATCTTGCCCTAATCTTTTCTTTCTTTTGTTAGACTTTTTAGTTAAGATATGGCTTTTTCCTGAGTGTTTAATTACTAATTTTCCACTTCCTGTTACTTTAACCCTTTTCTTACTTCCTTTATGCGTTTTCATTTTTGGCATTTTCTTTCCTCCTTATTTTACTTTTTAGGTGACAACATAATAAATTTCTGCACCTGTTCTTTCCCATATTTTTTTTCAACAACAGCAATTTCCTCAAAACGCTCTGCAAAATAATCCAAAATTTTTATTGCTGATTCTGCATGCATTTTTTCCCTACCTGTTAATCTCAAACTCACCTTTACTTTGTATTCCTTAGATATGAATTTTTCAATCTGAGAAACTTTTGTTTCCTTATCATGCTCATCAATATGGGGTTTTATCCTTAATTCCTTAATGATGACATTTTTCTGTTTTTTCTTGTTTTCCTTTTCTTTCTTTGTTTTCTCATACTTGAATTTTCCATAGTCCATAATTTTACATACAGGTGGTGTTGCATTTGGAGAAATCTCAACTAAATCCAGATTTTTTTCTGTTGCTAAAGCTATTGCCTCATTGACAGTCATAACTCCAAACTGTTCTCCATCTTCTCCAATTACTCTAATTTCCCTTGCCCTAATTCTTTCATTCATTCTTGGCTCATCAGATTTATTTGTCCCTTTTATAAAGAACACCTCCTAATTTTTTTACAATAAAAAACAAGATATAAGAAACCTTGTTCAAATAGTCATACAAAACAAACATACATGGTAACCCACGTAAGACTTATTATAAAATAACTATATACCTGACTCATCTACTTTTAACCCATTAAAGGGAATTTTAACTGAATACACAATTCATATTCTGCAATTATTGATGGAAAGGTGAGAAACAATGTTTCTACTTCTAATTTTATTACAGGTTATTTTACTACATTTTTTTTCTTTTGTCAAATTTTTTTAAATTTTTGAAAAAATTTTAAATATAGTGGCTTTTACACACATTACAATACTGTTAATTTGATGTATTGTTTAAATATGAGGGTTTTTACACCCTCATATTATTATTCTAAATAATTATGATTCAATTTTTTCTTTAAAAAATAACATTGAATTTTCCTTAAAAAGCAGGAACTACACTACCTTTATACTTTTCATCAATAAATTTCTTTACCTTTTCACTTTGAAGAGCTTTTATCAGTTTTTGAATTTTTTCTTCCCCTTCTCTTCCCTTTAACACTGTAACTACATTTACATAAGGGGAATCCTTATCTTCTACTAAAACAGTATCATTAGTGAATGAAAGCTTTGCGTCCAGTGCAAAATTTGCATTTATTATTGCTGCTGCAACTTCATCCAGTCTTGGAGCAAGCTGCTCAGGGGCAAGCTGTGATATTTTTATATTTTTAGGATTTTCCACTATATCATTTACTGTAGCAAGCAGGTTCTTATTATCCTTTAATTTTATAACTCCTGCCTTATCAAGTAATATTAAAGCTCTTCCCCCATTTGTCGGATCATTGGGAATCAATACGCTGTCTCCATCCTTCAATTCGTTTATATTTTTAATCTTTTTTGAATAAACTGCCATAGGTTCCACGTGTACTCCACCTACTTGTACAAGATCAAGATTATTTTCCTTTCCAAATTCTTCCATATATGGTACATGCTGGAAAAAATTTGCATCAAGTTCCTTTGTTCCAAGCAGCTTATTAGGCTGGATATAGTCATTAAATTGAACTATTTCTAATTCAACCCCTTGATTCTTCAAATCATCTTTTACAAGTTCCAGTATTTCCTGATGTGGCACAGGTGTCGCACCTATCACAAGTTTTTCAGTCTTCGCAGATTTAGAAGTTATTCCTTCTCCCCCTGTTTTAGCTTCTTCCTTTGCTCCTCCGCATGACAGTAAAAAAAATACTGCTGTTAATACTAATAGTAATTTTTTCATTTAAAATTCCTCCTATAATTTTTTATTTATCAAACAATAATTTTTGATAATTAATATTTTTAGAAAGTTTACACATTTAGGTATAGTACTTGTTTTTATAAGTATTCTATCCATGATCGTATTTCTTTCTTTTACCTTTATCCACAAATATCCAAAAAAAATTTCTAAAATACAGGTACTATTACATCCTTATATTTTCCCTCTATAAATTTTTTTACCTTTTCAGATTGTAAAGCCTTCAAAAGTTTCTGAACCCTAGGGTCATTTTTATTTCCTTTTAAAGTTGCAAGTACGTTTGCATAAGGAGAATCCTTGTCTTCTGCCAGTATTCCATTTTCCTTATAAGATAACCCCGCATCAAGAGCAAAACTGCTGTTTACTATAGAAGCTGCCACTTCAGGTAGTCTAGGGGCAAGCTGATCCGCCGCCAGTTCCACAAACTTTATATTCTTTGGATTTTCTGCTATGTCCTTCACTGTCGAATCTACCTTGGTGTTATCCTTTAATTTTATAACTCCACCCTTATCAAGAAGTATGAGAGATCTTGCTAAGTTTGTAGGATCATTAGGAAGCAGGATAGTATCTCCATTTTTCAGTTCATCTACACTTTTTATATTTTTGGAATAAAGTGCCAATGTCGGTAAATAAATTTTCCCTACTGCTTCCATTTCAAATCCATGTTTTTCCCCAAAGTTAATCATATAAGGAGTGTGTTGAAACAGATTTGCATCTACTTCCTTATTTTGTAAAACTTTATTTGGCTGGATATAATCATTAAATATGACTATTTCAAGTTCTATCCCCTCCTTTGCCAAATCTTCTTTTACTACTTCCAATACCTCCCCTGCCGGAATAGCAGTAGCTGCAACCCTCAACTTTTCCTTTGCCCTTTCGCTTGTATCAGTTTTTTTATTTTCCTGTCCACATGATATTATAAAACCTACTAATACCAAGACTCCTAATAACAATTTTTTCATTTTATTTCCTAATGAATTCACTTTATTGAATCCATTTCTCCTTTCTTTAGTATATACTTATTTATAATCAGTTGATTACTTATGTACGCTTTCTTTTGTCTGTTATAAGACGCACTACTTTATTTCCTATAAATTGTACTATCTGTACAAGCATTATTATTACTATGGTTGCCTGCCACATAAGTTCAGGATTATTTTTCTGGTAACCGTCTATTACTGCAGCATTACCCAGACCTCCTCCACCTATAGTTCCTGCCATTGCAGAATAACCGATTATACTTATAATTGTCAATGTTATCCCATGAATTAAGGCAGGCATTGCTTCCGGTATCATTACCTTAAAAATTATTTCACTATTTTTTGCCCCCATGGATTTTGATGCCTCCACAAGGCCGTCACTTACTTCCTTTAAAGCTCCTTCAATAATCCTAGCCACAAAGGGAGCCGATCCCAATGCAAGAGGGATTATGAAGGCAGTACTTCCATAGGACTTTTTTACAAGAAGTCTTGAAAAAGGAATTAACAGTACCATTAATATTATAAAAGGTATGGATCTTGTTATATTTACCAGTATCATATCCAAAATTTTATTTAATGTCTTATTGGGCTTTATCCCCTTGTCCTCCGTTACCACTAGCAATACTCCTATCGGAAGACCGATAATTAGTGAGAAAAAAGTTGCAATCCCAACCATATATAAAGTCTCAAGTGTCGGTTTAACAATATTACTAAACTGGATAAACTTTATAAAATCAAATTTCATTATAATGCCTCCATTTCTACATTATTCATTTCAAGCCATTTTGTAATTGTTCTTATCTGATCTTCCTCAGCCTTTATTTCCACTGTCAGATGACCTATTACAGAATCTGTAAGTTTGTCTATGGATCCCCCCAGTATATTTATCTCTGCATTATACCTTTTTATTATTTCTGAAATATAAGGTTTATCCACTTGTTCTTCTGTAAATTTCAGCTTTAGTTTTTTTCTCCCTTTGGGTTCAATTTTTCCCTTTTCCTCCTCTTCAAAAGATTCATGTGAAATATTTTCCACAAATTCCTTTGCCAGCTGTGTCTTAGGGTGAAGAAATATATTTTTTGTAGTACCTTCCTCAACAATTTCTCCATCGGACATTATTGCAGCCTTATTACATATTTTCCGTATGACTTCCATCTGATGAGTTATAAGGATTATTGTTATACCAAATCTTCTATTTATATCCTTTAGCAATTCCAAAATAGAGTTTGTTGTTCGCGGATCCAATGCACTTGTTGCTTCATCTGAAAGAAGAATTTCAGGATTGTTGGCAAGTGCCCTTGCTATTGCCACCCTTTGCTTTTGACCTCCTGAAAGCTGTTCTGGATAGCTCTCTCTTTTATCTGAAAGTCCTACTATTTCAAGAAGTTCATCTACTCTTTTATCTATCTCATCCTTTTTCCAACCTGAAATTTCAAGGGGAAAGGCCACATTTCCCTTGACACTTCTTGAATTTAAAAGGTTAAAATGCTGAAATATCATTCCTGTCTTCTTTCTGAAATCCCTTAGTTCATTCTGATTATAGGATAAAACGTTTTCTTCCTTTAATTCTCTCTGTTCCTCTTTCTCCTTATTTTCCCACCTAACTATTATTTTTCCTGATGTGGGTTCCTCCAGTCTATTAATAAGCCGTATCAAAGTTGATTTTCCTGCTCCGCTAAGTCCCATTATTCCGTAAATATCGCCTTTGTCAATAGAGAGGTTCACATTATTTACAGCCTTTAGGCTTTTTCCCTCTTTAAGGTTATATTCCTTTACCAAATTTTCTATTGTTATAAACACTTTTTTCACCTCTTAACTTTATTCTATCTCCTATAAATTTTACTTATATTAAAATTTTTTTATAAAAAAGCTCCCAGATAAGTCCTGAGAGCTTTTTTCTTTAATATAATTCCATAAAAAGATTTATAAGCACACAGGTACAGACTTTCATAACAACAAAGCTTGTACCTGACTAATTACAGCACAAACTTCTCTACCTATAAGTGCACATCGCTTCCCTAAATCTTTTCATTTCATTCTCCTCCATAATTTTATATTTAAAACAATTTATTATTTTATACTTACAAAACCATTATAAAAAATTGTGATAAAAAAGTCAAATATATAATATTTAAGTTATTATAACTTTCATATATAAAAACAAATCCTTCACCCAATTATAAATCAGACTTCACAGTCATTAATCCAAATATCTTTTTAATCCTTTTCTCCAAGTAATGCCGTAACAGAAGCTAAATAATAGTTAATGCTGTAATATAGTGCTTCATCCCTTATTAAAAATCTTGGATTATGCCATTCATATGGACTATCTGTACCTACAAAGGCAAAGAATCCTGGTATTTTTTCCATATAAAGGGAAAAATCTTCTCCTCCTAATGTTACTTCAGGAATTATCACTTCTGAAAATTCCGATACTTTCTCTTTTATAGCTTCTGCCATATCCCTGTCATTATTTACGGAAGGATGACTATCCGACCATATCAGTTTACTTTTCTGATTAAAGGCTATGGTATAGTTTTCAACAATTTGGGAAAAGAGTGTCTTTATCCTATTCTGAACCTCTTTATGGTAAGTTCGCATTGTTCCTTCCAGTTCAACCTTTTCCGGAATTACATTCCATGTGTTTCCCCCTTCTATTCTTGTAATACTTATAACTGCTGAATCTAAGGGGGATACATAACGGTTTACTATTGACTGTACTCCGTTTACAATCTGGGCGGCAGTTACAATAGGATCCTGACCATTATGAGGGGCAGCCGCATGAGATCCTGTACCTTTTATAACTACTTCAAACTTATCTACTGCTGCCATTAAAGGCCCTGCCTTTATTCCTATTGTTCCCACCGAAAGATCAGGCTTATTGTGAAACCCTACTATAGCTGAAACTCCTTCTATTCCTCCGGCATCTATAACTTCCTGAGCTCCACTGTTAACCTCTTCTGATGGTTGAAATATCAGTCTTACTTTCCCTTTTAATTCAACTTCTCTTTCCTTCAAAATAAGTGCTGCCCCCAAAAGGGAAGTAGTATGAAAATCATGACCACAGGCATGCATTACCCCTTCATTTTGAGATTTGTAGGGAAGATCTGTTTCTTCCAATATAGGAAGGGCATCTATATCTGCCCGTAATGCGATAATTTTTCCCTCCCCCTTGCCGATTTCTGCTACTACCCCTGTTTTCAGGTCCAAAGGTAAAATTTCTATGTCATTCTTTTTCAAAAATTCCTTTATAAATTCTGTTGTCTTATATTCTCTTCCTGATAATTCAGGATTTTTATGAAGATGCCTTCTTATTTCTTTCATTTCATCAAGAAACTTTTGAGATAAAGCATATTTTTGAATTTCTTCTATCATTTTTTCCTCCCTTTCGTCCATTGATTGTTATTTTTAAATATAGTCTGTCATATTTAGAAGCCTATACTTATAGCCCATTCCCTCAAACATTCCCTTTCTATATATGATCCCTCTGTAAGCCGTATTTCCATTAAATGTTTCTGAAGTATTGACATCTATTACTATTTTTGCCTTTTTTTCATTTTTATCCTTTACTGCATAAGAAAGTGTAAAACCGCCAATTTTATAGTTTTTTACTATCTCATCATTTTCTCCGAAAGAGACTTCTTTTTTTATAATATCTACAATCTTCCCTTCGTCATTATTTATATCTTCAAAAGGAACACTTATATATTCCCCCTTATTTCCTGACAAAGTGTTGAGAATCCTTTTTTCAGTATCTTCCGAAGATTCAGAAACTGCCTTTGCATATGCCAGATATGCATAAAATATCCCTTTTCCGTTATTTCCTGATTTCATAACTTCATTTTCCCATATATTTATATTTTCTTCGGGAATAGAAGTAAACACTATAAATTTATATTTCGCCCTGGTAATAAGTACATTCAAAAGTTTATAGCCCCTCTGCTGGTTATTTAATGGACCAAAATTCTGTATAAACTTCCCTTCAGGTGTACTTCCAAAGGTTGTAGATAATATCATAATATCTCTTTCATCTCCCTGAACATTCTCAAGGTTTTTTACAAACATTCCCTTTTCCATCAGACTATTATATCTTTCCTTGACAGATTCACTGTCATTTTCACGTAAATAGGAGTTTATTCTGTTTACAATGTTCGTTTTCTGTTCCAAATTCAATGTAACTATTCCTACACTTGAAAGTTTCCCTTCTATAAGAACATTATCACTAAAAATATATTCTATTATTTTATCTGCCTCATCGTCATTTTTTCTTCCCTTGTATACCCCATCTACCCTATAATATTCTATTGGAGTATACTCTGTTTTAGAGGGCATCGGTACTAGCCTTGACTCATAAAAGGCTGCATTAGAAAAATTAATTAATTTAGGGTGTTTTGATCTATAATGGAAATCAAGATAAGACATTATTACATCTTCATTCAGATTATTTACAAAATCTAGCAAAGACTCACTATCTGCCAGAAAAAGTGCCTCTTCATCCATTTCCTCATTATCAGAAGTTCCTTCATAATCCATTTCAGAGCCAAAATAATTTGAAGGTGGCATCTGGTGCATATCCCCTGATACTATCTTATATTTCCCCCTCATAAGAGATGGTAACACCTCTTCCAGCTTCAGCTGACTTGCCTCATCAAACAGAACAAGGTCAAAAATCCCTTCCCTTAATGGAAATACACTGCTACACGTGTTAGGATCCGTCATTATGATAGGGAACATGTCCTTAAAAAAGTCCACATCTGTTTCTATTATTTCCCTTAATGTATTAATCTTTCCATATTTGGAATTTTTCCTCAAATTATAAAGCATCTTTATATTTTCAGTTTTTCCTATTACACTTAATGCTCTTTTTCTTATTTCCCCCCAATATTTTTTTATTCTATATTTTTGATTTTCCACAATATACTTGTCAAACTCCAGTAATTTTGGATTATTGGCTGTATAGTCCCTATATCCCTCTGTCTTTATCCCACTATTTTGGAGCAATGAATAAAAATACGATGTCTTTAGGAACTCTGACCAGTCTCCTATGACATTTTCATTTATATATTTTATGAAGTTATTTATAAAGGCTTCCTCTTCCTTTGTCATTTCTCCATTTTTCTTTTCATCCAAAAAGCTGATAAATTCATTTCTGTACTTTGTTATTTCATTCAGTATACTGGAAAATTCCTCCAGTTCTTTTTCCAGTTTTCTATAATTCCCTTCTGTAAACCTTCTGTTAAAATATTTTGATCCATAATTATTTATTTCGTTTGACCCTTTGTAAATATCTTCCCAAGAATTTTTGATATCCCTAAGTTTCGAATTAAATATGGAGAATAATGATACCTTTAATTTATTTACTCCAAAAGCTTCAGTAAATTTCTCTCCGTATTCTTCAGTTCTTTTTCTTATGAAATCTGCCTGTTTTTTCACAGCTTCAAGAATTTTGGAAGTTTCATTAAAAAATATTTCATAAGACTGAATATTCTTTTTCATTTCCTCATTATATATTTTCTCAAATCTCTCTATTCTACCGATATCACCTATTTTATTTAACAGTCTGTCGGTTAAATCCAGTATCCTGTAAATATCCTCCATGTTATTTCTAGATGTATCTACATGGTAATACTTTTCTCTGTTTTTTCCTTCCAGATATCCAAGTAGTACCTTGCCATTCGTCATATTTTGGGAATTTTCCTTATTTCCCTTTATATTTCTAGAGAGAATCGCCTGATGGTTATTATACCTTTCCTTTAACTCCTTATATTCCTTTACGACATAGTTATACTTCACTTCATCATACTCTTCTAGAACTGGTTTCTTATCAGCAAGATCCCTTACCCTCTTTACAATATTTCTCCTATCCTTTGCAGGGTCATTAAGCATTACAATGAGATCTTCTATTCCCAATTCAGACAATTTTTCATAAATTACATCAAGTGCCGTCTTTTTCTCACAAACAATCAATATATTTGCCCCATTTTCCAAGGAATTTGTTATAATCGCCGTCAATGTCTGACTTTTCCCTGTTCCCGGAGGCCCCTGTATTATCTTATACTGGCTATCCGTCAATGTTTCAATGACATTTTGCTGACTGGGATCTGTTGCAATGGAAGTGTTTTTACTTAGCTGAAAATTATCCCTTTCTGATACATTGAATTTATATTGAGAATAATTTTCTGTAAGATTGACAAAATCCTTTATTATACCTTCCTTTTGTCTTTTAAACAGCCCCAATACCCCTCCATAAAATATAAAGGTCTTTTCTTTTCCTGCACTATCCAGACCTTCTACTGTTTCTGGAAATGGTTCCAGCTTAAATTCCTCTGAAAAATCCAACTTTATTTTTTCATTCATTTTTTTTATTGTATTAGATATTTCTTCATAAGTTAAAATGCCTTCCTCCTCATCTGTAATCTCCTCATAAATATTAGACAGGTTAACCTTATCATCTGACAGTATCTGCATTAACAGCACTTTATTTATTTCAATTGGAGAGTCCTCATCCCTTGAAATTATAAATTCATTTATATCTGTCTTAGATCTTTCTATATTAAGTTTCCACACAAACAGAGGAGACTTCATGACGGACTTTGTTTTATTGTTCTGCTTAATAATCAATGGATATCCTAAAGCAAAGCTACTAATCCCTTCTTCCCTGAATGTATTCATATTTTCATGAAAAAGATACTGTATCTTCCTTTCATAAGGCTGATTCTTCTCTTCATTAGTAAGCTTAATTCTTATACTAAAACTTTTTTGGGAAAGTAAATTCTCAAAAAATCTTTCAGAAAATCCTTCTGATATTTTATTAAGATCCGTAATATCCATTCTCGCTTTATATCTCCCAGGTAAAGCATTTAAATATATACTTCTCATGGAACCTACATTCAATTTCTCTGATAATAAATTTAAAAAATTAATATTCATAAAAACTTATATGAACCGTCATAAAATAATAAGGGGTATAAAAGCAGACTTATCCCACAAGGTTCATACCTCTCCTTTCATCATATCTGTCTAATTATACCACTTATTTTAAAATTATGTCTATTATTTTGTAATATATAAGTCACGATATTTGCCATAAATTTTTAATTGTTATGTACCTTACTTCCCTTTATCCTTATTTCTCCCGGTGTTTCCATCCTTATATCCTTTTCCTTTCCGATTATATCAATGTTACTTCCATAAATATCCATTTCCCCTATGGATTCCAACCCAAGATAGTTGTCTGATACTACTACCATATTTTTTATTCCTTTATTGACAGAACTTTCAGCTGTTTCTGTACTTGTTTTAGAAGTCCTTCTATAGGATTCTTCCATATTAAGTTCCATTTTATCTTTATCTATTACTAGATTGAAATCATTTCCATTTATATGGAAGTTCCTTTTCTCATAATTACTGAACCTTCCATTCCCCTTATTGTTTACCGCCCATGAAACTTTAGCCATACCTTCATCATCACTTGGAAAATAAACCTCTACAGTATCATTTACTTCAGGAGTACAAAAAAATCCAGTATTTGTCTGGGAATAAAAGGTTTGATAGCTTAAAGGAAATCTTTTTATCCCGTAGTCGGGATAGATCATTTCGTAATCTCCGCCATTTTTTAATTCGGCTATTTTTTTGAGCCCTTCATAGAATATTACTTCCATTTTGGCTATTTCTCCCTCCTTCAGCACCTTTTCAACCTGTCCTTCTATACAGCATCCCTTTATTCTGGAATTATACTTTTTTAATATCGTATAATTTCCCACATCTGTTGCTTGAAATTCACTTTTTAGCAGATTATTTTTTAAAAATATCTTAGATTTTAGAACTATTAGAAAGTTTTCTCCCATATTTTCCTGGCTTTCTATAGAAACTGTATCACCAAGACTTATAACCCTTCCAGAGTACACCTTATAATAAAGCTTCTTTAAATCTCTTGTTATGGAATAATCAGAAAAATATTTGTCCTCATTTTTTACATTACCCATATTTATTATTCCAAAGGTTATAATTCCTGTTTCCGTTGTTATTAATCCTGTACCAAGGTGGGAAGCTATCCTCACAAGAAATTCCCAGTCTGTTTCATTATACTGGACTATAAGTCTTCCTATGGGTACTTCTGCCTTATCATAACTATTTATTTGGAATTTCATACCTCTGTAGTCCTTATTTATCTCTGTCACTATGTCTTCGTAGGTCATAGATACATCCTGAAATACCCTATATTTCCTTTCCCATTCCCTATCCATAAGGATACTTCTTGAATAAGCCTCCAGTATTATTACATATCCTTCATTCCCATATTCGATAACTTCAAAATAATCTACAATTCCTTTAAATATATTTTTTTCTTCTTTTTTTCTATTTTCTTCTGCCTTTTCTGTTTCTTCCGTTTTTTCCTTATATTCTCCTAGATTTATCATTATTTCTGTAACTTCCTTGCTTATTATATTTTCAAGATTTTTTTTCATCTCTTTTCCAATTTCAATTTGTATTTCCAGCTTCTTATGACTATTTATTTCTCCCCTCACTTGAAATTCCTTTATAAGATAGCCCTCGATCCTTCTTTCATCAAGTATTATTTCAATATCTCTGCCTTCATACATATTTTCCTTTATCATTTCATCACCTCAACATTTTTTAATATTATTTTATTTTCATCTTATCTTCCTGATGAAATTTTTGCCTTAATTTTAATATAAATATACCTATTCCCTTTTCTATACTCAACTCTTGTAAAAATTCCTGTACAAACATATTCATAAATTTATACTCGATTTTCTTATTTGATCCTAAATTAACAAATACTTCCACATTCCTGTAATCATCTTCCTTCATATAGGATTCTGCCCATTCTGCAAGACTTATTATATTTTTCTTGTTACGTGTATAAAGGCTGTCATTATCTATGCCATCTTCAAACTTCCTTTCCTCCAAATTTGATATCATCTTTCCCTTTATTTCCATTTCTATGCTGCTCCTGTTATTGGCAAAGTCATTACTGCTTACAAGACCTATACTATATTTTACCTCTATAATTTCATCTTCCCCTATGTTTATAGCGGAATTTTCATTTCCCTTTGATATTTTTACATTATATTTCATAATTTCCCCTCCACTTTAAGTTATTTATTAAAAATATTAATTTTAATTTTATTTTTACTTTCATATTTTATCCATCTTAATTTTACTATTCAGATAATATTAAAATTTCAATATCAATTCCTCTATTTAAATTTGTTTTTTTATTATATATGCTTAAAAAACTAACATTTCCCCTATTTTCAAAGTTTGTAATACATCCACCACCCCAAAATGGTTTTCCCAATAATATACAACTTTAATACCAAAGGGAATAAACAATTCTTCCAATATTTTAACTATCCCTTTATTTCTATTATCTTTAACTCTGTTAATATATATTATTATTTCCCTTTTATCTTCCTTCTTCTGGTAAATTATTGAATCATGAAAAAAGAATGAAATCCCTTCTGTGAAAGAAGTAAAATTTGATTTTCCTGTTAAGATATTATTATACATTGCAAGGGCTAAGTAACTTTTATCATTTTCTATTATATCCTTCCAATAGAGGGCTATACGATCTCCTAATGTCCCATTTTCCATTTCTTCCATAATTTTTTCACAACATATGTCATCAACTGTAGTTCCTGTTATAAAATCCATTGTTTGTAAATATCGTATACCCTCATGAAACAATTTTCCCCTTAATTCCACATATTTCCCTTTTATTTCTACAGCCTTAAGACTAATTTTCCTTTCTGTAAAAAAATGTAAAAAATCCCCAAATATATGGCTAAATCTTACATAAGGATTTACTTCTATTTCATATACTTCCTTGTCTTCACCTTCTTTATTTATCCTATTTCTGTTAATATACCCTCCATTTATTTCCACATAGGGGGAAATACCTTCCGATATGACAAACTTTGTTCTTATATCTGAAATAGACCATATATAGCTATATCCCTCCCTTTTGTTATTCCTCATACAAAAACCCCCTACACCTATATTCTGGTATATCCAGTTGTATATCTGAAATAATAAAACTTAAATAATCCTCCATATAATTTCCCCTAACATCTGCATACTCTACATATATATCAAGGTTTATTTTCCTGTCATTAAAAAACAGGTCATAATCATCTTCAATAAAGTAGTTACAATTATAAAGGGATATATTTCCATTATCAGAATTCACACCATCGTTTCCCATACTATTCTCCTTATCCAAACGGACTTCCTTTAATATAATTTTCCCTTTAATAAAATCATATTCCTGAAACTTTTTCCTTAAAAAATATTTACTCCTTATATTATTTATTTGTTTATATTTTTCCTCCAATTCATCTATAAAGTTTAGCCTCCTATAATTGGTAAAATGAAAATATTCTGTTTTACTGTCCGACTCTTCTTCATTTATATTTAGTATCTTTCTACATTCTGAAATCGGCTTTACTGAAAAATATTTCCATATCCCTTCTTTTTTCAGTCTGGATATTATGCGTAGTTCTCTTTCCTCCTCCTGATAGCAGGACAGGATATCTTTTTCCCCTGTATCTTCTATTAGTACTTTCTCCCCCTTTTTTATCCCTATTACGTATTCATAAGATACATTATCCCTTATGGGACGTATAAATAACTTACTTATGACCTTGCCTTCTTCTATATTCCATAGCAGTTTCTTATTCATAAGTATATTTTCCCTGTATATTCCAAAATCATACACTATTTCCTTTTTATTATCGATTATATTATTCATAATCTCTCTAGTCATTTTAAAGTCATATTCCTCTACTCTTATCCTGTACATTCGTTTAAAATGACCCATATTAAGGGTCTTCCATTTTTTCCCCCTTAGCTTAAAGGCATTGTATAACTGTTTTATTTTCTTTTCATATCTTGTATCTCTTTCGATTACCACTTTCATCTCATGGACTTCGTCGTCTATACTTATCCATACATCATACTTATTTTCAGTTATTTCTTTTATATTTTCATAGGAAACATCCAAATATACATCTTCTAGATAAATTTTCTCCTCCAGATAAAAACCGGTATTTTTCTTATTTATTACAGGAAAATAATATCCGTCATATTTTAGTGAATTTTCCCCTTCCACAAGCAATGTCTCCACAAAATATTCTTCCTTTTCTGGTATTAGACTTCTCAAATATTTTCCCTTAATTTCTTCAAACCTTGATTCTGTTTCATTATTAAGTTCAAAAAACATTTCCCTTATTGATTTTCCAAGTAGTTCCTCCTCAAGTATGTCCTTATCCCCTTCCATATCCTCTCCTTTTTATTAATTTTATTTTAATTATACCATAAAATAATTTATTTTTCAATATTCTTTAATTTTATTTTTTTAAAAATAGGACTGTTGCGCTAAAACATGAAATTCTCATGTCCGTTGCATAACAGCCCTATCAATTTTTATATTTAATAACTGGAAAATTTTACTATTAGGTATTCTCCTGAAGTTAGTAACTTTTCACTTAAAACTTTCTCTTATTTTGTACCGTTACTTTTATTTTCCACAAAAACAAGTTTTCTTACATCATCATATGTCTTTGCAAAATAGAAGTTCATATCATCTACAATTTCCTTAGGAAGCTCCTCCGTATCTATCTTGTTATCTATAGGAAGAATTACATCCTTTATCCCTACTCTGTGGGCAGCTATAACCTTCTCCTTTACTCCACCTATTGCAAGGACTTCACCTGTAATAGTAATTTCCCCTGTCATTGCCACATCCTGTCTTACTTCCTTACCGGTTAGAACAGAAATTATGGCTGTTGTTATTGTTATCCCTGCTGACGGACCGTCCTTAGGAACTGCTCCTTCTGGAAAGTGCAGGTGAATATCTGTGATTTCATTAAATTTTTCCTTAATTTTCAGTCTGTTTTTTATATGCCTTACATAAGAATAGGCAACCTTTGCTGATTCCTGCATTACGCTCCCAAGTTTACCGGTAAGCTGTAGGTTTCCCTTTCCTTCCATTTTTACAGCCTGAACTTCCATCATGGTACCTCCCACAGCAGTCCATGCAAGACCGTTTACTACTCCCACTTTACCTGATTTTCCCTTTATTTTGTCCTCTCTATATTTGGGATTTCCAAGATATTTTTTTATTTTACTCTCAGTAACTGACAGCTTTTGAGACTTTTCTGTAAGGGCTTCTCTTGCCATTTTCCTGAAAAGCTTTCCTATTTCCCTACGCAGGTTTCTTACTCCAGCTTCCCTCGTATATTCGTTAATTATTTTTAATATGGCACCGTCTGAAAATGGTATTTTATAATCCTTTAGTCCATTTTCATCTTTTGTTTGAGGTATTAGATACCTCTTTGCTATATTAAGTTTTTCAAATTCAGTATAGGACTCTATAGAAATTATTTCCATCCTATCCCTTAATGGACCAGGAACTCCCCCCAGATCATTTGCTG
>JBGXYD010000100.1:0-17585 GCA_041815005.1 Leptotrichia sp.
AACTGCATAAAGTAAAACTTTTCTTAACCAAGGGGTTAAAAGATATATTCCAAAAATCATATACATATACCAGAAATGAGGAGCTATAAAAATTTCTTCCTCTAAATTTCTTATTAAAGACATCCTACTTAAACAAATATATAATATATTAAATGCAACAAATAAAGGTAAAATATTTAAGACTCTCTTTTTATAAAAATCCTTTGAAGTTTCAGACTTATCTAAAAGAAGATAGCCACTTATTATAATAAACAAATTTACCCCAATGGAAATTACTGCATATCCTCCCATCCATACATTCAATCCATACTGTCGATTCCATGTATGGAGCATGACAATAAAAATAAAGGCAAATATCCTTATAATATCTATATTCATGATTTCTCCTTCCATTCAAGTCATATATTTACTATATTATACTTAAAAGTAATGCTTTTTTCAATAATAAACAATTAATCCTCATGTTTATTTCCGTTACAAAATATTTGACTTTCAAATCTTTTCTGTATATAATATAAAATATTACATTAAGGAGGCTACTTTGAAAAATTTAATTAAATTATTAATTTTTATATTCCCTGTTTTAGTAGCTGTCAATGCTCAGCAGGATTATTTCAAAAATATAAGCTGGTACTCTAAGTATAGAACAAGATTTACTGATCATATGGGAGCTGTCAGAAATAGGATAGGAAAGGAACAGCTATGATATATTCTTTAAAGAAATTTTTTATTCTAAGTTCTATACTTCTTCCAATTTTATGTATTCTTTCTCTTTTAATTGGAAGCAGCAGTGTAAATCCAAAAGTCCTGATAGAAGGTCTGACATTAAGGAACAGTGAGGCAGCAGGAATAGTATATAATTTACGTATGCCTAGGCTGCTGTTGACTTTACTCATAGGATGTACCCTCTCAATATCAGGATTTCTGATGCAGACTGTATCACAGAATAAGCTTGTATCCCCTTCCATGATAGGAATCATAGATGGAGCTCTGATGGGAATAGTTCTAGGACAGCTTCTCAATATAAATCTCCCTTTCAGTACTTCTGTAAGTGCTATCTTAGGAGCACTTATAACAGTTGGAACAGTATATTTTATTGCAGCTGTCATTCCTGGTGGATTTGTAAAGACAAGATTTGTTCTTATCGGAATTATTGTAAGCAATATCGTGGGTGCATTTGCAAACCTAATTTCGATACATCTAAGTTTTTTTCAGGAAGCCAATCTTTTCTTTCTAGGTAGTGTAAGCAATGCCAAATGGTGGGATGTAAATATTATTCTTATTTCCATTGTAATTTCCATTATTCCGTTAATTTACCTGCTAACTCAGCTGGATGGTTTCTATTTAAGCGAAGAACTTCTCCATAGCCTTGGAAAGCCTGTAAAATTTATAAAGATACTATCTTTCATTATTGCAGCTGTCCTGAGTGCTGTCAGTATTTCTGTTGTGGGAAAAATTAATTTTATAGGTCTTATAGTCCCTAATATAGTCTATATGTTCAGGACTAATTCTCCTGTAAGGCAGTTTTTCCTGAATATCGTTATAAGTATATATTTTATGCTCATTTCAGATATACTGTCAAAAATTGTGAGATATCCTTATGAAACACAGATAGCTTTTGTTATCAGTTTTCTAGGTATTCCATTTTTCTTCTATATCATTAAGAAGCAGGGAGGTTTAAATGCGTAAAAATTATTTTATACCTTTGATAGCCTTAATTTTTCTGTTTATTTTGTCATGTATATTAAAGCTGGCTTTAAAGGACGGTAAAATTTCTCTAGACTTTATAGAAGGAGTCCTGACAGGAAAGAAGTCTTCCATATTCATCTTTTATAATCTCAGGCTTCCTTCCCTGATTGCAGCTGTCTCATGTTCAGTTTTAGTTGTAATATCTACCTACATTTTACAGACTATATCTAAAAATGATTTAGCTGATCCTAGTGCATTAGGATATAATAATATAGCAATTACAGTTCTTGCCATATTATTCATCTATATTCCTGCATCAAAGTACCTGTCCTTTTTTCAGATACTTATTCTTTCAGGAGCTGTTATATTCATCTTTGCACTATTCATGTATTATTTTTCCAGGACTACTGCAAATATGATTGACGGAAACATACTGCTTCTTATAGGAATTGGAATAAATACTTTTTTTCAGATGATTCTATCGTATATAAAGACTTATGCTGGAAATATTTCTGAAATGCTGACAGTCTTGATGCAGGGAAACTTTGATCATCTGGAACTGTCTACCTCTATAACATTATCTTTCATAACTGGAGGAATTCTCATAATGTTTCTGTTTTTCATTATATCAGTAAGGATTCTTCAGCTGGGGAATCTGACTGCGACTTCATTGGGACTTGATATAAAACGTGCCAGCTTCATACTATTTTTTATAATGTCAGGGGCTGTTGCTGTAAGTGTAATGTTTGGTGGAACCTTTCCTTTTATAGGTTTTACATCCATACATATTATGAGGTATTTTTATGGCAGCAATTTTAAGCTCCATTTTATTTCAAGCATATTGTGTGCTGCTGTCATTATTATATTAAGTGACATTGTTGCTCATCAGATGTTCAGCACGATTCTTCCTACAAATATTTTTCTGGGATTGTTCGGTGGAACAGGATTCCTAATAATTTTACTGCAAAGGAGGGCAGGAGAATGGCAATCAGTGTAAAAAATCTATCTTTCGGATATGAGAGAAAATCTATTATAAAAAATGTTTCCTTTTCTCTGGAAAAAGGTAAATTTATTTCGTTAATAGGTCCAAATGGAAGCGGAAAATCTACCCTTTTAAAGACTATGCTCTATCTTCAGCAGCCACAGAAGGGGGAAACAAGAATAGAAGGTAACATACTGAAGGAAATGAAGCCCAAGGAAAGAGCCAGATTAGTTGGATTCCTTCCCCAGTCTCCTGAAATTCACGAACAGATTACCGTAGAAGAGCTGGTAAAACTGGGACGATATCATAACAAAAAAGCTATGAAACCTTTACAGAAAGAGGATTTCAAAGCAGTCAATGAAGCTATTGAATGGATAGGGCTAAGTGACTTCAGAAATACTTCTATCCTTTCACTTAGTGGAGGACAGAAACAGAGAGCCTTTCTAGCTATGGTTCTAGCTCAGCAAACTGACTACATATTTCTGGATGAGCCGACATCCTATCTCGATATAAATCACCAGATAGAATTTGTAGAGTTACTGAAAAGACTGCAGACTGAACTGGGAAAGACTATTGTGATAGTTCTTCACGATCTGCCTATTGTCGCAAAATATTCAGATTATGTAATTACTTTGAAAAATGGAGAACTATACAGCTCAGGAACTCCATGCGAAGTCTTTAATACAGCTATGCTGAACAATGTCTTTTCTGTTCAGGCTGATATAAATGCCATTGCAGATACATACCAGGTTCTATGCTTCAATTTCAGGAGACCTGACTGTAATATCTGTTCAATGGAAAACAAAAATTAAATAATAAAAATGAAAGGAATATAAGTACTATTATGAAAAATTTGAAATTATTATTTACATCTCTAATATTAATTATTTTTGCCCTTGCCTGCGGAAAAAGCAATTCTGATAGCGGAAAGGGAAATTTTAAGCCAAAGGTTATAAAACATGACTTTGGTGAAACTGAACTGAAATCAGAACCTAAAAAAATCGTTATCTTAAACAACCTCTATGCTGAAGTGCTACTCCCATTAGGAATCACTCCAATAGCTGCCACTACTGGACAGGCAGGAAGCAAGGAATTTGCCAGCTTCGTAAAAAATGAATTTAAAAAGGCAAATGTGGTCTCTGTCGGATGGCAGAAAAAACCTGACCTTGAAAAAATTACTGAACTTGAACCGGATCTTATATTAATGACTGTGCATCAGAAGGACTTATATGAAAAATTATCCCAGATTGCCCCGACTGTCGGTTTTCTGATGGATAATGAAAAGGTATGGGATTTTAGGGAACCTGCCCTAAAAATTGCAGATATTTTCAATAAGAAACCTGAAATGGAAAAACTGATTGCTGATTTTGATATAAAACAGAATGAATTTTCTAAACAGGTTCAGGAAAAATATGGAAAAAGTAAACTTGTATACCTAAGAGTTACTGAAAAGGATATAAGATATTACGGATACGGAAGGATGGGATTCCTGTATGATTCATATAAATTTAACAGGGCTCAAGATTTTCCTGCAGAAAGAATGTATGAATCTATCAATATGGAAAAGCTTCTGGAACTTAATCCTGACCTGTTAATCGTCCAGTCAGACAAGCCTGAACTATTTGAGACAAAAGTTAAAGAAACTCCTATATGGAAACAGATAAAGGCAGTAAAGGACAACAAGGTAATTTTTGCAGATTATTCACTATGGCAGCTGGGATTTGGACTAGTTTCCCAGGAAGCTATTATGAATCAGCTAAAATCTGAATGGTTCTAAAATTTATATTTAAGCCCTTATCGTGATACATTATCACTTTATCCAAATTTAAAAATCTTGACATGATTTTGACACAGATTAATGGTATAATATATATGTAATGTAGATTTTAAGAAAAGAGGTAAAATAAATGAAAAAATATCTATCAGTTTTAATGCTATTTTCACTGTTTATGGCTGTAGTATCCTTTGGAACAGAAAAGCCGACATACCTGAAAGGGATAAAAAATATAACATCCATAACAGAACCTTCAGGAAAGGGATCTCTTTTAACTGCTGTTGCTGTAGAATTTAACAGTAATATAAAAAGTTCTTCACTCTCAAAGGACACATTTTCTATAGATGGAAGAACAATTACAGCTATATACGTTAATAACAAGGCTGAAAAAAGGGCTGAAACAGGAGTCAGAAATAAAAATGGAAAATATGTAATTATCGAACTTTCTCCAGATGACACAAAGGCAGTCCTCCGTATAAGAGGACAAAGAGGGGATGGATTTAAGATGGCTGAGCCAGATATTTCTATTGTCCAGAAAAAAAATGTAATTTCTACTTCTGGGAAAAAATATCTTCCTGGAGACACCCTTATGAAAAATAATAAAGTCAGAGAAATGATTGTTGAAGATTTTAAACAGCTTGTATTTGAAGATCCAGAAACTGGTATTTCCTTAAAATATAACTTGTATATACCTAAAAACTATAATAAGAACAAAAAATATCCTTTAGTACTATTTATGCACGATATGGGAGTTCTAAGCGATGATACAAAATCTACTCTCCGTCAGGGAAATGGTGCTACTGTATGGGCAACACCTTCAGAGCAGAAAAAACATGAAGCTTTTGTCCTTGCACCGCAGTACAATGTTCAGGTAGTAAATGATAACCATGAAGTAACAGGAGATCTGGAGGCAACTGTAAATCTTATTAATTCCCTTATGAAAAAATACAGCATTGATGAAAATAGGCTCTATACTACTGGACAGTCAATGGGAGGAATGATGTCCATCGTTATGAACGTAAGATATCCTGACTTATTTGCAGCTTCATATTTTGTAGCTTCCCAATGGGATGAAAACGTTGTAGCTCCTATGGCTAAAAATAATATATGGATTACAGTGTCTACAGGAGATACTAAAGCATTTCCCGGAATGAATGCCATAACAGATGTCCTTTCTAAGAACGGAGGGAAAGTTGCTAAGGCTTCATGGCTTGGAAACTATACATCTGAACAGTTTAATCAGGGAGTAAAGGACGTACTTGCTGAAAATGCAAACATAAATTATACTGCTCTTGAAAAAGGGACGATTCCTGGAGTTCTGGAAGATGGAAGAGAACATAATTTTACATGGACTGTGGCATATAACATTGAAGGAATAAGGGACTGGATATTCAGACAGAAAAAACATAGATAAAAAAAGGGCTGTCTCATAAAGAACATGTACCAAAAAAATGGACAATGAGAATTGAAAAGTTTGGAGGTACATGTTCTTTTTAAGGCAGCCTTATTCAGTTTATAAATTATCCTCTGACTGTAAATTACATCTTTAACAATATTGTAATTACCAGCTTAACTATGGTAAATATTATAATCCCCACAAGGCTTGTAACATACATTATCCTTATGTTCTTTTTAATATCTTCCAGTTCAAATTCCTTTTTCTTATCTCCTATTGTAGGTTTTCGGACTTCTTTTCCAAAATAGGAGACCATTCCTCCAAACTGTACTCCCAAAGCCCCTGCCACTCCCGCTTCTGAATGCCCTGAATTAGGACTACTATGATTCTTCCTGTCCCTTAGAAATATCTGCCATGCTTTTCTGTAATCATACCTTAAAATAAAACTCGCCACGACTATCAGTAACCCTGTAATCCTTGCTGGAATAAAATTCGCAGCATCATCTGCCCTGGCAGAAAACTTCCCAAATTTGATATATTTATCATTCCTGTAACCCACCATGGAATCAAGGGTATTTACAGCTTTATATGCCATGGCGAGCGGCAGTCCGCCCAAAAACATGTAAAACATGGGGGCAAATATCCCGTCAACAGTATTTTCAGAAATTGTTTCCATCGTACTTCTTATCACCATTTTTTCATCCATCATTCCAGTATCCCTTGACACTAGATAGGAAAGTTCCCTTCTGGCAACTTCTATATCCCCTTTTTTCAATATATTGTACACTTTTCTCCCTTCTCTCGCCAACGAATTTACGGAAAATACTGTATACATAAGATATATTTCCAATATTGCTACTAAGGGCTTTTCTATATTTGTGCTTATCAGGAAGCACAATATATAAGTTATTCCTACTGTTACAACTGTGAGTATAACTCCTGCAAATACTTTATACCTGTTTTTTAGCAGAAGCTTTTCAAGCAGTTCTATAATTTTTCCTATTATCTGAACTGGATGTATAATATTCCGGGGATCTCCAAAAATGAAATCAAGGACATAAGCCACCCATATTTTAATAATCATTATCATCTATCTGTCACATCCCATTATCCCATATATTGCCCTCATATCCAGATTTTCCCTTAATATCTGAGCTAACTTGTCGTATTCCCTATCCTTATATTCAGCAAAGCTGAAATTTTCATTGACCTTGTCAAAGCCTTTCCTTTCAATTACCTTATTCAGTATATGACTTGTAAATTCAGAGTTATCAAATATTCCATGAATATACGTCCCTATAATGTTCTCCTTAGCCATACCTTTAAGTATGCCATCTCCAAAAATACATTCCCTGACTGCCTGTCCATAAGACTTCCCTTCAAGAAAAGCACTTTCCAGACGACTGTATCCCTGATGGATTTCATATCCTTTAACAGTAATTCCTTCCGCCCCTTCCAGAATGCTGTTCCCTGTATTTTTCAACGTATTTGTATACTGGGTAGTAGTCTTTGTCTTCTCCATTACCGTTTCTATTGGAAGAAGCCCCAGTCCTGAAATTTCTCCGATACTGCTTTCGATTTTATGAGGATCCGTTATCTTCTGTCCCAGCATCTGAAATCCTCCGCATATACCGAAAACTACTGTTCCATTTTTGGCAAGTCGCACAATCCTTGTATTTATCTCCTTTTCAATGAGTTCCTTCATATCTTCTATAGTATTTTTAGAACCCGGTATTATTATAATATCCTCATTTCCCAGGTCTGATGCTTTTTCTACATACTTCAATGACACATCTTCATAATGGGACAGGGCATCTATATCTGTAAAGTTTGAGATATGCTTCAGCTTTATGACTGATATCCTTACCTTGCCTTCCTTCTTTTCATTATACTTATCTATTCCCAGGCTGTCCTCTTCTTCAATTCCCAGCTTTACATAAGGGACTACCCCCAGGACAGGCACTCCTGTGAGTTCCTCTATCATTTCTATGCCTGGTTTCAGCAGTGTCTTGTCACCTCTGAACTTATTTATTATTACTCCCTTTATCCTTTCCTGCTCATGTGGAAGCAGTAGCTTTATAGTCCCGTATATGGAGGCGAATACTCCCCCCCTGTCAATGTCTGCTACAATAAGCACAGGAGCATCTGCCATCTCTGCCATGCCGGTATTTACTATATCGTCTTCCTTCAGGTTAATTTCAGCTGGACTGCCTGCCCCTTCCAGTACACATATGTCAAAGCTGTCCCTTATATGACTGTATGCCTTCATAATATCCTTTTTAAGATTATGCTTATATGCAAAATATTCCCTGGCATCCATGTTTTTGTATACTTTACCGTTTACTATCACCTGAGATTTCCTGTCTGTCGTAGGTTTTAAAAGAATTGGATTCATCCAGCTTTCAGGCTCTATATTTGCCGCTTCAGCCTGTACGACCTGTGCCCTCCCCATTTCCTTGCCGTCCTTTGTTATAAATGAATTCAGTGCCATATTCTGGGATTTAAAAGGGGCTACGCTATACCCGTCCTGATAAAATATACGGCAAAGCCCTGCCGTTATTATGCTTTTTCCTACATTTGAGCCTGTCCCAAGGAGCATTATGTTCTTATGTGTTCTTTTCATTTCTTAAAGTCCTTTCAGAGTGGTGATTTATTTATTCAAAGCTTTCCTTATACGATACATCAGATTTTCATCATAATCAATTTCATCATTTTCAGCTAAAACTCTACTTTTAATCTGTTCCCCATATTCTTCCAGAATCTCCTGTGCATCTTTCAACATTCTGGCATCTAATTCAATTAATCCCGATTCATTCAATATCTTAAATGCCCACTCCTTCACTTTCCTTTCATCTCCCAGATCTATGACATAGTTCATCATGTCATACATTGCAGGAGCATATTTCATATTGGCAATTCCTTCATATATTTCATATACTTCTTCTTCCGTTTTCCCAAATTCACTGATACATTCATAAAGTATGGCAAGTTCATAAGTAGACTTTATATCTCCCATTTTCTGTCCAGCCTTACACCACTTTGCTGCACCTTCTACATCCTCTTCTATCGAATCTGAATAATCTCCAAGGTAATAGGCAGCTTCTTTTATTCCACCATTATATGCGGAGCTAAACATCTTCTTTGAATTCTGAATATTATTTTCACAGTAATAATAATATTTCCCCAATTCATAATTTCCCCTTATGCTAATTTTTGACGCTTTTTCCAACCTTTTCCTTGCCCCTTTAAAATTTCCCGAGATTATATCTTCCTTTGCAAAATAAATATATTTTGAATATTCTATATTTTCTTCTTCTCTATTCTCCACAGATTTTGGGGAGTTATTTATTGAAACAGTTTCTTCCCCAAGAATATCCCTGTCATCTATTTCTTCCTGATATTCAGTTTGATTTTCCAAAAAATCTGCATTTTCATTTTCATCTTCTCCAAAATCTTCTCTTTCCCTTATTTCTTCGGAAAAATCATCCATTTTCTCTAACTTTTTAAGATTTCTTGCATTCAATATTATAAAAAGGGCAATCGCTGCTATTCCAATTATAATTGATATTCCAATTTTCTTCCTTTTCTAAAGATTTAGTTTCTTTTACTGTTTTATTACAGTATAAAATACCTTCTATTTCTTAATATCTTATGTTTAATATATTTTATCGGATACTCTCAGAAACTCAAAAAAGCAGCCTTACAGTAATTTAATAGAAATAATACAAGTTTTTTATACTTTATTTTATATAAAACATTACTTTAAAAGCAGCTCTTCTTAAAATTCATTATATACATTAAAATTTGTATTTTCATTAATTTTAGAAATTAAAACTAAATTCATCTTAATTACTGAAAAATCAAAATTTCTTAATTAATTAGCAGAAACAACTGCCTCTTTTACTTTACACGCTTTTACATCTTCACTATTTAAAGTTGCATTAAATTCCCAGCTTTCATTTTTTTCTAATAAAGAAATGCTGTCAACTGCATCTCCAACCTTATTTCCATTTTTATCAAAACACGGAATTGAAATTGTTAAATTCTCTTTTGTTGATTTATTATTTGATAATTTCCCACTTACAGTTGTAATTCCACCCTGTGTTACTACTTTCGCATTGGAAAATTTATATTTTTCATTATCAGCCTGTATTTCTCCATTATTTCCACCAATAACAGCTCCAATTAACGCTCCTGTCCCTTTTGCAACTCCTCCTACTACAGCTCCGGTTGCTTTAACGGCACCACCAACTACTCCGCCCACTGCACTTCCTACTAGACTTGTTGCTAAACACGAAGACAGCATTACTGCTATTCCAATTAACATTAATATCTTTTTCATTTTTTCTCCTTCTTAAATTAAATTTTATATTTTATACCACACAAATATGTATTTTCTATTTTTTCTATATTATTTTTTTGTTATTTCTTCTGTACTAAATTATCATATTCTTATAAAATTTCAGAATTCTTATCCAAAAATTTATATTTTCTCAGTTAACTTCAGTTATTTTTTAAAAAACTTAATTATTTTCTCAAACAATGTCATCCTTTTCCTATTATTCATTTCAGTACCAGTTGACTCAGTATCTGTCCTTTCTGTATCTGACCTTTTGATATTGGATACTTCTATATCTGCCTTGCTAGCCTCTTCTGTTTCTGTTATTTTTTCTTTCAGAACTACTTTTTCCCCATTTTCATAACTGGAAAATATCCCATCATAGCTTCTGACAAGCAATTCCAGCTGTCTGTCCCTTGAAGCATAATCTTCTTCCGTATCAATTATTTTTTCTGCTCTTTCTAAAAATTTTAAAAATTCCTCATAGAGAAATCTTCTTTCAGATTCACGTATTCCGTCATATTCTTCGTAATCTTCTGACTTTATAGGATCTGTATAGCCCTTATCCAAATGTTCTGGTATATCTTTAAGCATTTCATAGTACTTTCCACCATCAGTATCATTTATAAGATTTTCTTTCCCATAGACAGTTTGATTTTCTACATCTATATTGTATATTTTGTAAGCTGTCCAGCACATCAGTTCTTCTTTTTCAAGAAAGACAAAGTATACATTATCCACTCCTTTTAATTTTAACTCTTCTAAAAATCTACGAAAAAGAACATCTCCTTTCCTTTCAAATACTGAAGAATAATTCCATCTTCCATACCCTCTCATTATATTTTTTTCTTCATCTATATAAGCAGGAGTAGGATAATTCATATCAAAAAAAATATTTCGTATATTATAGTCATCTAATATGTCATCATTTTGAACTTTTCCATTTTTCATATATTTTATTTTCAAAAATACATCTGATATATTTGCCATTTTTCCTCCAGTTTAATTAATATTTTTATTGTATTTGTTATTTAATAAGAACACTTACTACTTCTTGTCGTGAAAGGTTACATTAGCCAATTATAGAATCTTGTTCTAAAAATCATCCAAATTAAACTTTCGTATGAATTCATACGGTTCTGTATAAGATTCAAGAGGAGTATTGTCAATTAAGTCTAAAGGGGCTATCTCACTGTCTATCCCTAAATCAATACCATGTCGCATAGCAATTTTAGCATATACTAATATTTGTGGATGTAGATAAAAATTGCTTCCCAGATACACTTCTGACATCATTGTTTTGGCAATTTTTTCTTTAGACATTCTATTTATAACTTTTTTCATATTTTCAATATTTTTTTCTGACAGAGCCAGTAAAAATTCATTATCTATTTTTCTTTCTAAATATTCAAAGGGTGGATTCTTTAAAAATTTTTCACTTCGTATTTTTAATTGTTCAAAATCTCCTTTTAAAGCTGTAATAATACTTTTATTCATGAAGCTACTATCTGAAAGAATACACCTTTTATCAAAAAATTTATTGTAAAGAATTGTTTCTGATTTTTCCGTAAGAAATTTAAGTAATTCTTTACTATTAGACATAATAAATGGGAATATTCTCATATAACCAGATCTGTCATAGAAATTTTTTTCTCTTTGCTCCATTATATAAAGTTTTGCAGATAGATACATATTTTCTCTATATTTTTTTATATCTTTTTCTATTAAATGATTGTAAAGTGCTTCTCTTTCATATAATTCTGACAATGATTCCTCTCCAAATTTAACCTTTTCTTCTATTCCATTTTCTTTTTTCTCTGCCTTTTCTTCTATTTCTTTTAAATTCTTTCCCCTATTTTCAATAATTTCTTTAACAATCTTGTCAAAATCTTCTTTATTTGTCAAATAATACAGCATTATAACCTCTTATTGGAATTTTTTCCTGTTGCTTATAAATTATTTTATTTTTCTTCTCTCTCTGCTAGAAAAAATATACACTAATTTTTCAATTTCATCGGTATTCCAGAAACTACGAAATAGACTTCATCAGCCTTTTCTGCCACAATCTGGTTCATCTTCCCTGCAATTTCCCTAAAATATCTTCCAAGAGGATAACTCGGCACTATCCCCATTCCCAGTTCATTTGAAACAATTATCATATTTTCAAACTCACTGGAAACATTAAGCAGTTCTTCTACCTGCTTTTCAACCATCTTATCACATTCCTTCATCTGTTCCTTTGTAGGACTGTCCCAGTCAATATCCGTATTTTCAAAAATAATATTACTTACCATGTTAGTAAGGCAGTCAACAAGTATATTATTTTTACTCCCCTTTTTTTCAGACTTCTCCTTTTCTTGAGATTTTTTCTCAACAAAAGTACTTTCCAGACATTCATAAAAATCTTTATATCCTTCCACTGTAACCCACTTATCCTGTCTTCTCTCCTTATGCAGCTCAACCTTTATCTGCATTTCTTCATCAAATACAATGGAAGTTGCAAGATATATATTTTTCTGTTTTCCAGTATTTAAAGAAAGGAGCAGATTTTCTGCAAACCTGCTTTTTCCACTTTTTGCTCCTCCGGTTATATAAATTAATGGCATTCTTCCTCCCTCTTTGACTTTATATTTTTAGCTATTCAGCTTTTTAAATTTCCAAATAGCTTATCTGCAACTACGCATTGCAATCACTATATTTCACTTCGTAACTGAAACCACAGAATATAGAATATTGTTACTAATACACTAATTGTTACAGCAGGAAAATAAATTCATATTTTAAGTTGTCTAAAATTTTATTTTAATACACTTTCATTAAACATCAAACTAAAATATTGGATAATAAAATCCTGTATTACAAATTCACCTTATTTATAGGGATCCCAGCTTTTAAGGATTAATTTATTCATTTCATCAATATTTTTAGGATTTCCTTCAGCAGTTGCAAAATAGATTTTATTTTCTACTACAAATATATTCTGTACCAGTGATTTTCCTGAAATGTTCTTTACTTTCAGCTGTACTCCCTTATATCCGTTAACATTGACTTCCTTTATAATAAGATTATTCTTGTCGTGTCCGGCATTTAAATACCCTTCGTAGTTTGTTCTTATGAGCTTATCAGCTATTTCAAAATTGCTTAACCCTTTTTTATCAAGTATATTTAACATATCCAATGTAAAAATATCTATCCCGTTATTTGTTATCTGTAACGTATAGTATGAAGAGTCAGGATCGGTAAACCATTTTAGTTCTTTCCATTTAGGTACATCCATAAACCCCACAAATTCATTCCCAAAACGTCCTTTCTGTAAATATTTTTCAGACTCTCTCTGATAAATGATCTTCACTCTTGAAAATTCTTCTAATTTCTGCTGCCCTTCCGGTGTATTCAGGTCAGTTACACAATGTATTTCCCCTTTTGGGACATAGCAGTCTTTATTGCCATTATTGGAATTATTTGAACCTTTTCCGAAACATTGAATGGAAAGCATCAATAAAATTATCGTGTTTGCCAGCATAATTTTTTTCATTTTATCACCTCTTACTAAATTATAAATTTTTTAATAATCATATTTTCCCCCATCCGTAAATTTTCTATTTTTCTTTTTTTACTTGACTTTTATGTACATGTACTGCTGGGATATATGAAGAATCTCCATATGCAATGTACAGCTATTCTCCCTTTTCAGTATAAACATATAATGTTATTCCATTTTTTTCTATTCCAACAGTAAGAATGTGCGGAGTAAAATTAATATAAATATAATCACTATTCTTTTATCAAGGTTTTACTTTATTTTCTATTAATTTCCCGTTACTGTCAACACTACAGCAATTTTTTAAATAAAATCCATCAATGTATTCGTAGTATCCGGAAGAATTCTTTTTAAATAAATCATCATAATTGTTTCTAAACTTTTCAAACGATTCCCCAGAACTCCATTCGCTTCTCTTTATCCATTCACCATATTTGGTTTTTCCAAAAAATATGTGTAAATTATCATCATCTTCCCAAATTTCACTGACTACAAACTGTTTCGGATTTTTCCCTTCTTCTATCATTCTTTGTTCTGCCATTTTGATAGCGACATCGCTATTGATGACATTCGGTACATAATAAAGTGCATATGCTCCTGTCTTATTGTTTGTAACGAATAATTTAAAGTTCTTGTTTCCATATCCGCTTAATTTCTGATAGCCGTCAAGCAGATATCTACAATCAAGATTTTGTGTCTGACAATAGGCTATAAAATCTTCTCTTGCTTTCGACTTTGTTGTATGATATCCAAACCATTTCCCACTTTTATCTTTAAGCATAACAACAAACGGTAAATCATTAGAAAGCCAGACAAATCCATTTGTTGCATTTTCCCCATACTTTCTTTTAAATTCACTTTTAGCTGTATTATAAACTGCTTTCCCTGTTGTTTTTAATACACGTTCTTTATAAAGCCATTCTCCTGTACTCTCATTATAGACAAACACATCGTAGGATGAACGGTTGTCTAAACTAGCTGGCGGATTCTGGTAACCTCCCTGTTGCTGCTGCTGTCGCCTTTGCTTATCTACTTCAGATTGCATCATTGCATTCCAGTTATGCCAGGACTGTGAACCAGGCTGATATGGATTTGCAAAGATATTTTTTGAAAGAAATAGTGAAAATACCAACAATACTGTTATAAAATTTTTTTTCATATGATCCTCCTGAATAATTTAATTTTAAATTATTATACCTTATTAAACTTAAAGTAAACTTAAACTCTATTTTTTCATCTTAAAGAAGACAATCTTTAAACATAAAAAAACTCAGTGAAATAGAAGAAAACAAAATAAAAAATGTTAAGAGATTGATATGAAACAGGAAGTTTTTAAAAAGTTATAAAACCTATAAAATACTTCTTACTTTTTAGTAGTTTCTATCAAAATTCTTGTTTTTTAATTCATATTGCATTGTTTCATAAAAAGTATGGGGTTCGTGTCTTAGAATATCGATTAAGTCTTTACTATTTCCTTCAAATCCATTTTTATTGTAATAATCCAACATAGCTTTTATAGTAAAAATCTCTTTAGACTTTAGCTTGTATGCTGCTGCAATTGCAACAATCAAAGATGGGATTCTTACAATTTTAATTTCTTTATTTACTATTTTTCCAATGATTTGGCTCATTTCTCTTAAATCAAGTCTTTCTTTTCCTGCAAGCTCATACACTTTATATTCGTGACCTTTTTCTGTAAGAATATTTGAGACTGCTTCTGCCAAATCCCTTAAATCTATAGGAGTAAATATTTTCTTATCATCAAATCCTGCATTTAATTTCAAATTCTTATGATTCATGAAAGATAGAGGAGTTTGACTATACATTGAAGGTTGCACAATAGTCCATACAATATCTGATTTTCTAATAAATTCCTCTACTTGATATTTTTTCCAGTGGTGAGGCATTGAAGGTGTTTTTGAATGCATTACAGAATGATACACTAATCTGTGACATCCCGTCTCTATAGCTGATTCTAATACATTTTTTCCAAATTTCACTTCTTCTTCTATAAAAACAGGAGGAATATAATAAACTGTATTTAATCCTTTCATTGCCTGCAAAAGAGAATTTTTATTACGGTTGTCAGCGATAGCAGTTTCAATATTTTTAGGCAATTTATCCTTCTGACTTTCTTTATGAATAATGGCTCTTACCTTTGTCCCTTTTTTTATAAGTCTATTTAATATTGGAATACCCGTCTGTCCAGCAGCTCCTATTATTCCAATAAAATTCTTATCATTTTCTTTCATCACACACACATCCTTATTTTAAAAGATACGATAAACTCTAAAACGTTTTTTTTATTTAGTTTCATCTTTTTTTCTTAATAATTTTAGTATTTTTAAAAATCTATAAATACCATAAATACACTATTTTTCAACTTTTTTATTTTATCCACTTTGTAATCCAACAGCATAAAATTTCAACTACAATACTATATTTCACTTCTTAGCTGAAACCATAGAATATAGGAAATTGTTACTAATACACTAACTGTTACAGCAGGCGGATAAATTGTTAAAGTGAGAATAAAACCCAGTATTTTTAAAGCTATATCTCCTCTTAATATCTTTTTCTAAACATAATCTCTTTTTCTATCTCTTTATTTGCCTTCGCCAGTTCTCCCCACATGTTCCAGGCTGAAAAAGTTACTCCAGATACAACAATTCCATAAAAGATCTGTGGAGCAACAGAATAGAAATTACTGCTGACAAAACTTGTTGCATAAGGGAAGAAAGAAGTAAAAAATAATACAATAATACTCCACCACACTACATTTTTAGATACATATTTTATCCTTACCCACTGATTATGTATATTTATCCAAAATGTTCCAAGCCAAAAAAATGATAATGTATAAGCAAGGAAATTCATTTTTAATTCCCATATTGCTTCAAATGTAGGTGCTGACGGTTTTTCCAGTTCCAACACAAGAATTGTCATAATTATGGCAAGTACTGCATCCATAAATGCTCCTAGTTTTTCTTTTTCCATTTTTTCTCCTCGTATAATTTCTCCTCGTATAATATATTTTTAGTTGTTTGCAAAAGAAAATCCTTATTAATACCGCATTTACATTTATATTTTTATTCATTTTTTAATTTACGATATTAAAGTTTCAATTGCAATCACTACATTTTAATATCTTTACTTATGATTAACTGAATAAAGTTTTAATATTTATTCTGATGTTGAGTAATCTGTTATTCCGAATCGATTTCCAAATGGATCTTCAAATTCAACAGCATACCCTGTTCTTATTCTAAAAGGTTCTGATAAAAATCTGATTCCATTTTCTTTCATTTTTTGATACTCCGAATTTACATCATCTACTTCAAACCATATAGTTTGTTTTAAATTTTTAAATTTATTTTTATCTTTTAATATTATTGCTGCCTCTTCACCATCAACACTGAATGCTATCATTCCCATATCTGAGAAATCAAACTTCACTTTTAATCCCAAATTATCTTCATAGTATTTTTTTGCCACTTCAATGTCATCAACTGGAACAAAAAAATTGTCATATTTTTTCATTTTATCACCTCTTATAAATTATAAAAATATTTTCTTTTTTACACTAATATTCATACTTATTCTCATATCCTCTAGGAGTTATCATTTTTCCGTTTTTAATGAAAGTGTTTGTATTTCCTATTATTACAATAGTCAGCATATCAATTTCATGATTCAGCATTTCATTGAGGGTAGTCAGGATATAAGTTTCATCTTCCCTTCCTGCATTTCTCACTATTGCCACAGGAGTCGTTTCAGGCTTGTACTTCATCATTATATCCCTTGCTTCTTCAATCTGTGTAACTCTTCCACGGCTTTTCGGATTATATATACTTACAACGAAAT
>JBGXYD010000101.1:0-4137 GCA_041815005.1 Leptotrichia sp.
TATTACTAGATTTATCTGCTTTACGTTTTTTAGATTTGCTTCCAATGCCATAAAAACTGATATTGTCAGTTTGTCATTTACTATATTTATTACTGCATCTTTCTTATCTTTCAGTATTGTATTGATTTTATCAATCATCTGTTCTGACGAATTTACCATTTTTCAACATCCTCTTCATTTTAAATTTTATATCTCAATTTAAAATCCCCTTGTGTATTTAGTTCCTTACTAAAATATATTAATAGATTATACCATTTCTTTAACGAATTTTCAAATTTTAAAAAAAGATTTTTCATTGTTTTTTCAAAGTGTTGAACATGTTTTCAATACATTTTTTCTTCTGTTTCATCTGAGGATGAACATATGTTTCTAAAGTTATATTTATAGATGAATGTCCCAGAATTTCTGAAACAGTCTTGTAATCTGTTCCATTTTCAATAGCACTAGTAGCAAAGGTATGTCTTAACGAATGATAGGAAAGTTTTTTAATATTCAATTTCTTTAAAACATTATAGTAATATTCCCGATAGATTTTCGGTTCTGTCGGTCTATCTTTTCCTGTCAGAATAAATATCTCATCATTGTTTTTAAAAGTTCGTAATATGTTCATGAGCTCTTTTCCTAAAGGTAGTATTCTTTTAGACTTCTCACTTTTAGGTACAGAAGTTATAACCCTACTTCCTTTAAAACTTTCATTATTAATATAAATTCTCTGTATAGTACGTCTAACATATAAAGTATTTTCATAAAAATCAATATCTTTCCATTTTAATCCACAGACTTCCCCTATTCTAAGTCCTGTTGTCAGGCTTAAAATTATTCCTATATTTTTACGGGATATATTTTTATGCAGATATTCAAATAATGTTCTCTGTTCCATTAAATTAAAAATTTCTATTTTTTTCTTATTTATCTTAAAAGGGATTTTATACTTCAATGGAATATTTTCCACTATTCCTATTCTTATTCCAAAATTTATACTCACTTTAATTAAAGTAACCACATCTTTGATACTTTTAATTGCAAATTTTCCTCTTCCTTTCGATTTTTCCTTTTCCATTATCTTAAAAATAAAATTCTGCACTGTTTCAGAAGAAAAATCATTTACTGGAATATCTCCAAGTGCAGGTCTTATATGTTTTTCTATCAGATATGAAAATGTACTTAAACTTGACTCTTTTACTGTTTTTTCTGACTGTTTTAAAAATATATTCAACAATTCTGAATACAGTATTTCCTTATTTTTCATAGTATCCTCCTAAAAGATTTCTTTCTTTTAGTTTAGTACATTTTTTAGTTGTAGTTCATATTTTTATTTTTTCACCTCATACATATTACAAATCCTTTTTAAACATGTATTTTAGTAAGGAACTAAATACACAAGGGGATTTTAAATTGAGATATAAAATTTAAAATGAAGAGGATGTTGGAAAAATGGTAAATTCGTCAGAACAGATGATTGATAAAATCAATACAATACTGAAAGATAAGAAGGATGCAGTAATAAATATAGTAAATGACAAACTGACAATATCAGTTTTTATGGCATTGGAAGCAAATCTAAAAAACGTAAAGCAGATAAATCTAGTAATAAGGGATACACGTTTTGTTCCTGAAAATAATGAGATTTCACATGAATTTGAAATGATAACACCTAATGAAGTTTTGTACAGTTCGTATGATATTGTAGAAAAGAATAAGTTAAAGCACTTTGCAAAAGCAAAAGCTATGCATGATTTCATAAGGGATAACGTAAATGTAAAGAAAATAAAAAAGGGAAGAAAAATTAATGGAAACATATTGATTATAGATGATGATTTTATGATTCAGGGAAGTTCGTCACTTGAAATACCAGATAAAAGGAAAAACAGGAACTTTGATTTTGATACATTTTTAAGTGGAACAATGGATAAATCGCAAATTCAGTCGGCTTTAAATGTATATAATCAGATATGGTATGACAGCTCAGTTACAGAAGATTACAAAAATGAACTTCTGGAAAGTTTGGAATTTGTGTATAAGAATCATACACCAGAATTTCTGTACTATTTTACACTAAATGAACTTTTTGGACATCAGCTGGATAATGGAATAGAAAGATTTGAAAAGGACAGTGAAAAATTTAAGAAGACAGAAATATGGAATTCATTATTTGATTTTCAGAAGGACTGTGTAGTTTCAGCAATACAGAAACTACAGAAATATGGAGGATGTATAATTGCTGATTCGGTGGGGCTGGGAAAGACATTTGAGGCACTTGCTGTAATTAAATATTTTGAGATACGGAATGATAATGTACTGGTACTTACTCCAGCTAAACTGTATGATAACTGGAAGTCATTCACAGGGGATTATGTAGACAGCTTCATGAATGAAAGGTTTAATTACAAGATAATGTTCCATACTGACTTATCAAGATATAAGGGAGAATCAAAATCAGGAAATGATTTAAGCAGGTTTAACTGGTCTAATTTTGACCTGGTTGTAATAGACGAGTCACATAACTTCCGGAACCGGAACGACAGATATGACGAGAATGATAAACTCATAATGAACAGATATTCAAGGCTGTTACAGGATGTAATAAAAAGTGGGAAAAATAGCACAAAGGTTCTACTTTTATCAGCAACACCTGTAAATAATAGCCTTGTAGATTTAAAAAATCAGCTTTCTATTATTACGGGAGATAGAGACAGTGCATTTTCAGAAGAAGGAATAACTAGTATCGGATATACATTAAAGAAGGCGACAGAAGTTATCAATGAATGGGGGAAAGGAATAAATCAGAAGAAAAATGAACTTCTGGATAGTTTACCATCAGATTTTTATAAGTTACTGGAAATGATGACTATATCAAGAAGCAGGAAACATATTACAAATTATTATGGAACTCAGAATATAGGAACTTTTCCGAAAAAAGAAAAACCTCTGACATATAGTCCAGAAATAGATAAGAATGGAGAACTATTAAAATTTAAGGAGACAAACAGTATACTTGGGGATTTAAAGTTATCCGTGTATACTCCGACAGACTACATAAAGCCGGAATATCTGATGTACTATGCAGAAAAATACAGTTTATCAGGTAAACGTGGTGGGAAACTGGATTTTACAACACAGTCAAAAGGTCTGATTTATCTGCATAGGGTAAATCTCTTTAAAAGGCTGGAAAGTTCAGTGTATTCATTTTCTGAAACACTTAGAAGGCTTCTGGAAAATATTGATAGAATGACAGAAACTCTGCTAAAGGGAAACAGAGTAGATACGGAAACGGAAGCTATAGAAGAAGATGAAGAAGTAGTATATATAGAGGGAAGCAAGTATGAGATAGAAACAAGACATCTGAGAATAAGTAACTATATAGAAGATCTTGTAGCAGACAGGGAAATTGTAGAAAAAATATATAAGGAAACATTAAAGGTACTAAATGAAGATAGGGATAACAAGATAGATGAGCTGGAAAAAATAATAACAGAAAAGATAGAAAAGACTCCGTATAATGACGGAAACAGAAAAATAATTATCTTCACGGCTTTTGCAGATACGGCAGACTATATTTACCTAAGTCTGGAGGAAAAACTAAAAGATAAAAATATACATATGGCAAGTGTTACTGGGAAAAATGTCAAGACAACGAATAAGAATGTTGAAAATGAATTTAATAAAGTACTGTGTGCCTTCTCTCCAAAATCAAAAATGAAAAAGGAACTAGCCCAGGAAGATCAGATTGATATTCTTATAGGAACAGACTGTATTTCTGAAGGGCAGAATTTGCAGGACTGTGATACTGTAATAAATTTTGATATTCACTGGAATCCAGTTTCGCTTATTCAGAGATTTGGGAGGATAGACAGGATAGGAAGCAGTAATAAGAGCATACAGATGATAAACTTTTTCCCGAATGCTGATTTGAATGAGTATTTAGACTTGGAAAATAGAGTAAAAGGAAAAATGACGCTTTTAAATATAGCTTCAACAGGGGATGAGGATGTACTGAATCCTGAAATGAATGACTTTAATTTCAGGACAAGCCAGTTCGAAAGACTTAGGGAAGAAGTAATAGAAATAGAGGATACAAATGACAATATTTCCCTTACAGACCTGAATATGAACGAGTACCTGTATGAACTTTCAAAA